>JBDRIY010000042.1:0-15860 GCA_043815445.1 Candidatus Omnitrophota bacterium | reverse complement strand
CTGTGTCGTATTGTAGTTGCCTGATTTATCAGGCACGATATAGGCTACCCAATAAATTGGGCAACTACAATATATTGCGCGCGTTTGCGCGATATAAGCAATTGTAACACAGTCTGAATGCTTATTTAGTGAACTTTAATTGTTATTAGAGAGGGGATGATGCCTGAGTTGCCGGAGGTTGAAACTGTTAGGAGGGGATTGGAGGGGGGGATTATTGGGAAGAGGGTTTTGGATGTTGTCATTAATAACAGTAAGGTTATTAGGGAGCCTTCGGCTTTGGAGTTTAAGAAAGGAGTGATAGGGCAGGTTCCTCGGGAGGTTATAAGAAAGGGTAAAGTTTTGATAATAAAATTTAAGGAAGATAATTTTTTGGTGATTCATTTAAGGATTGCCGGCTGGCTTTTATATGGGGATGAAGCTGAAAAAGCAAGGGTTGTTTTTAGATTTTCCAAAGGAAAATGTTTAAATTATATGGATCAGAGGTTATTAGGGGAGTTGAAGCTGAGAAAAGATTATCGAGATTTAAAATTTATAAAAGAATTAGGGCCGGAGCCTTTTGATTTAAGTTTAGCTGAATTCAAAAAAATTGTCCAGGCAAAGAAAACTAAAATAAAAGTTTTGCTTATGGATCAGAAAATAATTTCAGGGATAGGAAATATTTACGCTCAAGAAGCCTTATTTTTATCAAAAATACTTCCTTTTCGCCCGGCTGATTGTTTAAATAATAAGGAGGTAAAGTTTCTTCATCAAAAAATGATCTCAGTGTTAAATACAGCTATAAAATATAAGGGTTCTTCAGTTGATATTTACCGCAATATCCAAGGAGAAAAAGGAGGTATGGAAAAAAGGCTTAAAGTTTACGGTAGGAAAGGCCGGCCTTGCCCAAGATGTAAAAAACCGGTTGAAAAAATGATTTTAGGAGGCAGAGGCACTTGTTTTTGCCCGCATTGCCAAAAATAAAATAAATCGGACGTCTGACGTCCGATTTATGGGAGGTGAAGCTTTGCAATGGGTGGTTTAAAGATTTATCATATTTTCAATAGAGGAACAGATAAAAGAAAAATATTCATTAGTGATAATGATAAAGCTAGGTTTATTCATAATATGTATGAATTTAATGATACTGCTCCCGCTTTGAAATTCAATTTAGAAATTAAAGAAAAAGATAAAAGCGTCCATTCAAGAGATAAGTTAGTTAAGATCCACTCCTTTTGTTTAATGTCAAATCATTATCATTTTATTTGTGAAGAAATAAGAGATGGAGGTATTTCTCTTTTTATGAAAAAACTACAAGGGGGATATGCTAGAGGGTTTAACGAGAAATATAAAAGATCGGGCCATCTTTTCGGAAGTAAATATAAATCAATTTTAATTCAAGATGAAATTTATTTATTACAAATGGGGTGCTATATTCATTCAAATTCTTTAGACTTATGGAAAAGTAAATGGCGAAAAACTAAATTGGAGAAGGAAGAAAAAAAAGAAGCCCTAAGCTTTTTAGAAAAATATAGATGGTCAAGTTATTTAGATTACGCAGGAGGAAAAAATTTTCCGTCAGTTATCGATAAAGATCTATTAGAGGGAGCGTTTAAGATATATGGCGGGCACAAAAAGTTTTTTACACAATGGCTAAATCAATTTGTGACAAACACGGAAAAAATAAAAAGATATCTTCTTGGATAAAATCGGACGTCAGACGTCCGATTTTATCTGTAAATCCGCCTTTTGTTTTACTGGAAACTTTAACTTCCGATAAAGAAAATAAAACCTCATTTCTATTTGCTGATTTCAAAGAAATTCTTACCTTTAACTCTGGCGATAATCTCAACTTATTTTTTGATAAAATAGAAACCTATCTTGATAAAGGATATTGGCTTGTAGGGTATTTTACTTATGAATTCGGTTATTTTTTGGAGCCGGCGTTGTTTTCTTTTAAACTGAAGCTAAAAAGTCCTTTAGCATGGATAGGAGTTTGCTCAAAACCGTTTATCGAAAAAGGTAAAACAGATAAAGAAAATCGGACGTCTGACGTCCGATTTTGTAGGGTTGGGGGGATTAAGATTAATGTTAGTAAGAAGGAATATTCTGCTGGTATAAAAAAATAAAGAACTATCTTGAAGAAGGGTTTAGTTATCAGGTTAATTACACTTTTAAGATGAAGTTTGATTTTACGGGTTCTTCTTTTAGCCTTTACTCAAAAATAAAATTCCGCCAGCCGACCTCTTACGCGGCGTTTATTGATACCGGTAAGGAATCTATACTTTCTTTTTCTCCGGAATTATTTTTTAGAATAAATGGGCGGAAAATTATTACTCGGCCGATGAAAGGAACTATTAAAAGGGGCTTAAGTTTTGCCCAGGATAAGAAGTTGAAAGATGAGTTGAGGAAGGGTAAAAAAACACAGGCGGAAAATTTGATGATAGTTGATTTATTAAGAAATGATTTAGGCAGGATTTCTAATAAGATAAATGTGCCTAAGCTTTTTAAAGTTGAGAAATACCCCACACTTTTTCAGATGACCTCAACTGTAGAGGCGAAGTTAAAAGATAATCTAAAAATAAAGGATATATTTTCTTCTCTTTTTCCTTGCGGTTCGGTTACGGGAGCGCCTAAAATAAAAACAATGGAGATTATAAAAGAGTTGGAAAAAGAACCTCGAGGAGTTTATACCGGAGCGATAGGGTATATTTCTCCGGGTAGGGAAGCTTGCTTTAACGTGGGGATAAGAACTGTTCGGATTAAAGGCAAAAAAGGCGAATTAGGCGTTGGCGGAGGGATTGTCTGCGATTCAAAAGCGGAAGATGAGTATGAAGAGGCTTTGCTTAAGGCGGAATTTTTTAAGGAAGGAATTGAGAAAGTTTTATTCTCTGATAGAATGTAGATATATTTATGAAGAGTAAGCTTAAACAATTAAAGGTAAAAGTTAAGGAGATCAGGAAGGTAAAGGAAGATGTTTTTTTGCTGAGTTTTTTTTCTGCTTATCTTGCTAAACAAGCTTGTCCGGGAAATTTTCTTCATTTAAAAATCAATTCAGTTATTTTACGAAGGCCTTTTAGCATTCATAAGGTAGAAAAGGATAAAGTGTTTATTCTTTTTAGAGTTAGAGGAAAAGGTACAAAGGTACTCTCGGAAAGTAAAAATGGCGATGTTTTAGATATAATCGGGCCTTTAGGCAAAGGTTTTGAAATCGGACGTCTGACGTCCGATTTAGTTAATGTGCTTGTTGCTGGAGGAATTGGGGTTGCGCCTTTGATGTTTTTGGCGCAGAAGCTGGATAAAGGCAAAAATATGATTTTATTGGGGGCGAAGAATAAAAAGGAAGTTTTATGCGAGCAGGAGTTTAAGAAGTTAGGCTTTAAAACTTATATCGCGACTGAAGATGGAATAAAAGGGATTAAAGGCACGGTTTTGGACCTATTAAAAGATTTATTGGCTAATTTTGGTTTTCAATCACAAGTCAATATTTACTCCTGCGGGCCGGCGGAGATGTTTTACGCGATGAAGAAGATTGTAGAGAAATATCCAAGAGTTAATTGCCAGGTTTCGTTTGAACAGTTTATGGGCTGTGGTTTGGGAACTTGTTGTGGATGTACTATAGAGACTAAGAATGGTTATAAAAAGGTTTGTAAGGATGGGCCGGTGTTTGATTTGGAAGCAATATAAAGAAAATTTCAATTATCATTTATCAATTAGCATTTTAAAATGAAAGAAGATGTAAAAATTTAAAATGTTAAATGCTAAATTTGCAATTTAAAATGATTTAAATTAGGAGGAGAGATGTGGGGGTTGTACTTAATTTTAGGATTGTTTACTGGGGTAGTTAGCGGGTTTTTAGGGCTTGGGGGCGGAGCGGTGGCTATTCCGGCTTTAGTGTATGTGTTTGGTTTTAGCCAGCACCAGGCTCAGGGGACTACTTTGGCCATGATGATTCCGCCGATAGGCTTGCTGGCGGCAATGAAGTATTATTTCGCGGGCAATGTTAAGGTTGGAGTTGCCGCGCTTTTGTGTGTGGGGTTTTTTGTGGGCGGGTATTTTGGGGCTAAATATGTTTCTAAAATCCCCGAACCGATGTTAAAAAAGTGTTTCGGAGTGTTTTTATTATTTATCGCGTTGAAAATGATTTTGAGTAAATGAAGATGAATTTAAAAGTAAAATTAGGAAAGTTAGAATTGCCAAACCCAATAGTTTGCGCTTCAGGGACTTTTGGGTTTGGAGAGGAATTAGCCGGATTAGTTAATTATAATTGTATAGGGGCTTTTATTACTAAGACTGTGACTCTTCTTCCTCGAGCGGGAAATCCGCCGCCAAGAATTTATGATACCGGGTGCGGAATTATAAATTCGGTAGGGCTGGAGAATCCGGGGTTGGATGTTTTTATAAAAGAAAAATTGCCTTTAATCCGTCTCTTAGCGGTTAAATGTATCGTAAGTATTGGAGGTAATTCTAATCAAGAATATGCTGAATGCTTAAAAAAACTGGATAAACAAAAAGGGATTAGCGGTTTTGAGATTAATTTATCTTGCCCGAATTTAAACCCCGTTAGAGATAAGCTATCATCAGATAGCTGTAAAATCTCTAACGGGGTAAAACTTAAAAAATTAATTTCCCAAAGCGCGAAAATGACCTATAATTTAACTAAGAATCTTAGGAAGTTAACTAAGAAACCGCTTTTTATAAAAATTACTCCTGAGGTAACTGATATCGTTGAAATAGCTAAAGTAGTTGAGGCCGGCGGGGCGGACGCGGTATCTTTAGTAAATACATTTTTTTCTTTAGCTATTAATATAGAAACTCAAAAACCTTATTTAGGCAACGTTTACGGGGGTTATTCCGGCAGGGCAATTAAGCCTTTGAGTTTATACCGGGTGTGGAAAGCCGCTCAAAATGTCCGAATCCCCGTTATCGGCGGCGGCGGAATAGAAAGTGCTAATGACGCTATTGAGTTTATTTTAGCCGGAGCAGCAGCAGTAAGTTTAGGGACAATTAATTTGGTTGATCCTAATAGCGCTAAAGCTGTTTTAGCCGGCATAAAAGAATATATGAGAAAAAAGAAGATAAAGAATATTAATGAGCTTAGAGGTAGATTAAATGCGTAAAGAATGGAATAAATTAATCGTTGCTTTGGATTTAGAAGATAGGGCGCGGATTAGGGAGGTTGTTCGAAAACTTTCACCTCAAGGAGTAAAGTTTAAAATAGGTTCTATTGCTTTTACTAAGTTTGGGCCTGCTTTAATAAGAGAGTTTGTGGATAAAGGAATAGATATTTTTTTAGATTTGAAATTGCATGATATTCCTAATACTATGAAAAGAACTGCCGCGATTATTACTCAAATGAAATGCTGGGCGTTTACGGTTCATTTAAGTTCCGGAGTTGAAGCCTTAGCTCAAGTAAAAAAAGAGATTGCTGCCGCGTCAAAAAAATATAGGTTAAGAAAACCTTTGATTTTAGGTGTAAGTGTTTTAACCAGTCAGAAGTCTACAAAGGCGGCAGTGATGAAATTAGCAGAAAGAGCTTCTAAAGTTGGTTTAGACGGAGTAGTTGCTTCACCCAAAGAGGTTAAATTGATTAAAAGCCGTTATGAAAATTTAAGAGTTATAACCCCGGGAATACGCGCTTATTCAGACAAGCTGGGAGATCAAAAACGCGTTGGGACAGCGCAATATGCTTTTAATCAGGGGGTTGACTATATTGTTGTAGGAAGGCCTATTGTTGAGAAGAGAGACTGCTTTAGAGCGGCTGAAGATATATTGTAATCTTTAAGTGTTATTCCGTGGAAACGGGAATTCAGGATACCTGGATTATCCGGACAAGCCGGATAATGACAGAGAGGGGTAGATATCAGGAGGGGAGATGAAGAAGGAACAGATTGAGAAGATGTTATTGAATCATAAGCTGGTGACTCGGGAACAGGTTCATTTGGTAGAAGAAGAAATTAAAAAAACAGGGCTTTCTTTTTTTAAGGCCGCGGAAAAAATAGGGATAATTGAAGAAAAGGAGCTTAATCAGCTGATAAGCGAAGAAATGGGGGTTCCTTTTGTAGATATTTCTAATTATCTAATTGATAGTGAGATTATAAACAGAGTTCCTGAAAAAGTTGCCAGAAAATATAAGTTGATTCCTCTTTTTCAAACGGAGGATTCTTTAACTTTAGCAATGGCAGACCCTAAAAATATTTTAGCTTTAGACGAAGTCCGGCGTATATGTTCAGTAGATAATATAGAGACGGTTTTTTCTACGGAAGAAATGATTTTTAAAGCTATTGATGATTATTATAGCGAAGGTGTAGAAAATAGAGATGTTTTAAGCGATATCGCGGCAAAGGCGGAAGCGGCTAAAGGGGAGGATGTTGAAGGAACCGCTATTATAAAAATGGTAAATCTTATTTTTTTAGAGGGTGTTAAGTCCAGGGCTTCTGATATTCATATTGAACCGGCAAAAGACAGTGTCCGGTTGAGATACAGGGTCGACGGGGCATTATATGAGGCCAACAATTTTCCTAAGTATGTTCAAAGCGCGATTATTTCCCGGATAAAGCTTTTGGCTTTTATGGATATTGCTGAAGCAAGGCTTCCTCAGGACGGCAGAATCGCGTTAAAGATAGGGGATAAGGAATTAGATGTCCGAGCTTCAACTTTCCCTACTATTTACGGTGAAAACGTTGTCTTAAGGCTTTTGGATAAATCCAGTATGCTTTTAGGTTTAAAAGAACTGGGGCTTTCTAAAAAAGACTCGCCCAGGTTTGAGAAATCTATTCGCGCTCCCTTTGGAATAATTTTCGTAACCGGGCCGACCGGCTCAGGAAAAACCACTACTTTATATGCTATTCTTGCCAGTATTAATTCTATGGCTAAGAATATTATTACTATTGAAGACCCGGTAGAATATGAAATTCCTCTTATCAGGCAGACTCAGGTTAATCTAAAATCCGGGCTTACTTTTGCCAACGGCCTAAAGGCTATATTAAGGCAGGACCCGGATATAATAATGGTTGGAGAAGTCCGAGATTTAGAAACAGCTGAAATTGCTATGCGCGCGGCTATGACCGGGCATTTAGTTATATCTACTCTTCATACCAATGATGCTCCTTCAGCTATCAGCCGGCTGTTAGATATGGGTATTGAGCCTTTTTTTATTTCTAATGTAGTTGCCGGAGTTTTGGCGCAAAGGCTGGTTAGGATTATTTGCCCAAAATGTAAAGAAAAATATAAACCTCCGGCGGAAGTTTTAGATAGTTTAAAGCTTTTCGGGATAAAAGAATTTTACCATGGTAAAGGTTGTTTATCATGTAAGGATACAGGTTTTTCAGGCCGGATAGGCATATTTGAGTTTTTAGAGATTAATAAAGAGTTGAAAGAGATGATTTTGAATAAGGCTTCAGTTGAAGAAATAAGAAAGGCCGCGGTCAAAGGCGGTATGAGGAGCCTATACGAAGACGGCCTTGAAAAGGTCCGGCAAGGGATTACTTCCTTAGAAGAAATTCTAAGCAACACTAAAAATCTTGAATGAAAGAATTCGCGTATAAAGTAAGAGATGCCTTAGGCCGGCAGATCAGAGGAATGATCGAGGCTGATAATGTTGACGAGGCGATTGAGAATTTAAAGAAGAAGGATTATCTTCTTATATCTATAAAAGAGTTAAAACCTACCCTTTCTTTTCTTAAAAAGTTTGGAAACAGAGTTTCTTATTCCGATATAAGCGTTTTTAGCCGTCAGCTTGCTTGCCTGCTTAAAGCCGGTATACCCTTTTTATCTTCTTTAGCGACTCTTAAGGAAGAAGCAAAAAATAAAGAACTAATAAGGATTATCAACAGCTTGATGGATGATGTAGAAAAGGGAAGTTTTTTTTCAGCCGCTCTTTCTAAATATGAAAATGTATTTGGGAGTTTTTACGTAGATATGATAAAAACCGCTGAGGCCAGCGGCACCCTTGATGAAACTTTACAAAGGCTGGCGGTTTTAAGAGAAAGAGAAGAGCAAATTGTATCGGATATTAAAAGCGCGGCTACTTATCCGGTTATAGCTGTAGCGGTTTTAGCAATAGGCTCTTTTGTGGTAACCGCTTTTGTGATTCCTAAATTTATGAATATTTTTTCCCGATTTGATACAGAACTGCCTTTACCTACACGGTTTCTTATTTTTATGAATCGTGCTATTTGTGAATTTTGGTATATCAGTATAATCGGTATAGCAGGGCTTATAATAGGCTTTAAATTCTTTGTCAATAAACCTAAAGGCAGGATGCTTTGGGATATTTTTAAATTAAAAGTTCCTATAATAGGGCCCTTAACTTTGAAGATAGCTCTTTCTAAATTTACCCGGTCGATAAGCGTACTTATAAAAACCGGAGTTTCTATTATTAAAGCTCTGGAACTTGCTAAGAGAAATATGGCCAATGTCAGGCTGAAGCGGGAAATAGAAATTATTTCTGAGAAGATTATACAAGGTGAAAGCTTAGCGAATTCTATGAAAGAAGTAAAGATTTTTCCGCCTATGGTTGTTCAAATGGTTGCTGCCGGAGAAGGCACAGGGAAGTTAGATGACCTTTTACTATTTGTTTCAGATTATTATGATAGTCAGGTTAAATATGCTTTAAAAAATCTTGTTACTTATATTGAACCGGTTTTAATTCTTATTTTAGGTATAGGAGTTTTGATCATGGCTTTGGGAGTATTTTTGCCGATGTGGAATATGATGCAGCTTTTTAAGCATTAACCGTTGACAAAGGGAAAATTATATTGTATATTTAGGATGAGGTTATTTTAGGGTAGAAGTAGGGAGGAAGTTAAAAGGGAGGTGTCAGATGAGAAAGGGGTTTACGATGATTGAACTGGTGATGGTCATTATAATTTTGGCTATCTTGGCCGCGGTGGCTATTCCAAAGTTTGTTGACATGTCTAATGAGGCTAAAGTAGCGAATGAAGCAGCAGTGGTAGGCGGAGTAAGAGCGGGAATTCATACTGCTTATATTGCCGCGTGTAAGGCTGGAGCTTGTGTTTGGCCAGCGACATTGGATGGTATAGTATTAGCAGCTCCTTGCTCAGCAGCAGCTCCTTGCTTTGTTACTGTGCTTAGCCAAGGGGTTACTGACGCGACTTGGGCATCAACCGGAGATGGCCTTACCTATACAGGGCCGAATGGCGGGTCATACACCTATGATGGAGCAGGTAAATTTGAATAATTTGTGTTGATTAAGCAATAGTGATAAAAAAAAGTTTTGCCCTAATATCAGCGATAATCTTGATTGTGTGGACAAGTATCGCGGTATTAGGGCTTTCTTTTTTTATAATAGGAAATTTAGAAAAATTATCTGTCCAGGAAAGTGTTCTTAAATCTGTTTATTTAGCTGAGGCCGGAGTTCACAGGGCGCTTTATTTTTTCCGGGAAAACGGTTTTTTTTCTTTAGGAGAGCATATAGCAGGTACGAATGAAAAATGTGTTTTATCGGGAGATGATGCCGGCCTGCTTATTATAGACGTTAGCACAACAGAGCTTAAATCTAAAAAAAACTCTTGTGAAATTGAAAAAATATTTGTTCGATCCGCTGTAGATTCAAGGAGCCCGGTTATTACAGATGTGGTTGTTACTTGGGATGACGGGAGCCTGCAGTTAAAAAAGATTGAAATAGGAAAGTCTAAGGTATGGCAAGGCTCGGATCCGGCTGTTTCTCCGGCTAATTGTGATATAAGCGATACTGATGTTGATACAGATTCTGAGGAAATGAAGTTAGAATTTGTTTTTGATGAAAAGCCTTCATCTTTAATCGTAAGTATAATGTTTATTACGCAGGATAGCAGTTCCAAAGAAGTAGAAGTTTATCCGGCTTCAGCTCAGGCTAATTTTACTTTTCAATCCACAGGTTCAGCAGAAAAAGTCAGTCCGCCGGCTGAAACTATCATAGAATCGGAATACAACAGTATAATTTCCGAAATCGTAGGCTGCAAAAAAATACAATAAACTGTGTAGGGACGGGTTTCTCCGCCTGATATAAAACATATTATGTATAAAAGAAAAACAGCATTTACCCTAGTAGAACTGGTAATGACTATAGTAGTGGTAAGTATCATTGGAATTCCCTTGAGTGCTTTGGTTGTAGAATATATTAATGGCTATTGGTATAATGACCGGCTATCTTCCGGTTCACAGTTGGCCCGTTCAGAGCAGGAACTTTTGATGAACACCGGTTATGATAATATAAATTCCGCTTTTTTTTCTCAATATCAAGGTTATCCTTATGATTTACAAAGAACAGTTACTTATCAAGAAGGAGACGGCTCTACGCAAGAAAGCCTTAAAAAAATAGAGGTAATAGTTTATTCTTCAGGAACCAACAAAGCCGCGGCAAAGCTTACTACTTATAGGGCAAAAAATGTCTTGTTTTAAACAGAAAAAAGGGTTCACAATAATCGAAGTAGTAGTAACTATCTCAATTATTGGAATTTTAGCTGGGGCAGGGACTTGGATTTTAGTTTTTTTTGCTGAGAATGTATTTTCTTTGCCTAATAACCTTAACATTAATATGACGGTTTCAGATACGCTGGAAATTATTTGTGAAGGGGATGAAACATCAGGAGGCTTAAGATTTTCTAAGGAAGTTTTGGCCAGCGCTCCTAATCAGGTAATATTTATCGACCAGGCTGATAATGCCGTGGAGATAAAATTATTAAGTAATAAAGTTTGGCGTGAAGTAAATACCGCCGGTTTTCAAAAAGTACCTTATTATATTCCTGATTCTTTGAATATAAATGAGACAGGCATAGAAATGTTTGAATATTATGATGAATATGGTAATATAACTGGTATAGCTTCAGAAGTTAAAAGAGTTCAAATACATATAACCGCTGATATGGGGGATTTAGAGAGTGAAATCAAAACCTCGGTGTATTTAAGAGGTAAATAAGGGTGGATTAATATGGAAACAAGAAGGCAGCCTCGGGTAAATGTTAGTTTAAAGGTTATTACAGAAGTAGCTAAAAGCTCTACCCAGAAATTTTCTTTAGCCGGCGGAAAGAGCTTTGATGTTAAAGGTGTAGATATAAGCGTATCCGGTGTAGGCGTGATTAGCAAACATTTTTTGCCCAAGGGCTTAATTATTGAGCTTGAGATAGAAGGGCTTGCTTTTGGCTTGCGGGAGGCTATAAGAGTAAAGGCTCGAGTATGTTACTGTAGGTATTTAAAATCTTTCGAGTATAGGTGCGGGATGGAGTTTATAGATATATCTCCTAAATATAAAGATGCTATTGGAAAATTTATTTCAGCGCACGAGAGAAGAAAAGATCCCCGCTTAAAATTATCAGAAGAATATGAAACTTGATTTTAGCAGTTTAAAATTAAATATAAGCAAGCGGCTGGTTGATGATTTCAAAGACATACTTCCTAAAAAAAAAGATTTTTTAGTTGCTGAATTAGGAAATTTTAATTTAAAAATAGCCTATTTTTGTTTTTCCCAGGGAAAAGCAAAATTACAAAATTTATGGATAGAGAAGGTATCGGGATTAACTGTTCAGGAAAAAGAAAAAAAGTTAATTTCTTTAGTAAATACTAACCTTGGCTCTCAAAACTTAAAAAATATAAAGTTTTTTTTTATCCTGCCTGAAAAGTTTTTTATGGTCCGCAGGATAACTATCCCTTCTATTCCTTATCAGGAAATCTTGCCGGCTTTAAAGTTTAAATTAAAAGATGAATTCTCTTTAGATATGGAAAAAGCGATATATAAATGGGAGATAATAGAAAAAAAGGTTAATTCTCAGGGGATAAAACAGTTGGATTTAATTGTTTCAGCGGTCTCTAGGGAAAGAATAGAAAAGGTTGTTAAACTATGCCAAGAGGCAGGGTTTTCTTGTCAGGGAGTGTATTCACCGGCTTTTCTTTTAACTAACTATCTTAAGTTTTTAGAAACTGATAAACAGATAGTTATTTTAGATATAGGAGGGATGAATACTTCTTTTATGATTTTCAGAAACAACCTGCCTTTATTTTTAAGAGATATTTCTTTTGCCTCTAATCAACTTACTAAAACAATAGTTTCCACTTTTCCCAATAGCGAGATTGCTTTTAGTGAAGCGGAAAATATTAAGAAAAAATACGGGCTTTTAGGAGGCAAAGAACAGGTGCATAAAGATATAACAGCTCAGGATTTGATTTCTTCTATGCGTTCGGGCCTTGAAAAACTGATTTTGGAAATCAAAAAGTCTGTAGAATATTATAATTTGGAATTTGAGGAGGACCCTATAAAGAAAATTTATCTTTTAGGAGCGGGTTCTCAGTTAAAAGGTTTGGAAGGCCTTTTTAGCGAAATGTTAAATATAGAGGCTCAGGCAATGCCTTTTTTAGGGGATGTGGGAGTAAGCGAAGAATTCCGGAGGAGCAGTTCAGCGGTACACTTGCCGCTTCTTTTATCCGCCTATTATGAAAAAGGTAATAATTTTCTACCTCAAAAGATGAGGGCCGCGAATCTGGGAGGGGTAAAAAGGGCTGCTATAAGATTAGGTATTATGGCTTTATCCGTTTTTTATATTTTTCTTTTCCTGAATTTGAATTTTCAAATTAGCTCTTATCTTAAAAGAATTAAATATTTTCAGCTGTATTCAGAAAGTTTAGAAGAGATAAAGGCGGTTCAAGAGGGCACCAGGGAAAAAGAGAAAGCTTTGAGCAAACTAAAAGTTCTTTATGTTCCCGGAGACTGGGTAATGAAAAGCATTAGCGCGTCTTTTCCCGGAGGGGTAGTTTTAAGTAAAGTTGAATTAGACCTTGCTAAGAAGTTAGTTCATCTTCAAGGGTATCTGCCTGATACCGGCGAAGCTCAGGTTGTGCTGGCGGACTGTTCTAAAAACTTGCGCGGCAGCGGAGTATTTAAAGATGTCAGCACAGTAAATATAATCAAAGAAGAGGCAAAAGGTTTAAAAAAGATTATAACTTTTGCCTTGCAATGCGAACTTATTGATATTTAAATGATAAAGAAGATAAAACTGTCAAAACAAACATTTTTGGTTTTAGTGTTCGCGGGAGTAAGTATTTTATTTTTTTCTTTTTTATATATTCCCGGCCTAAAAAAGCTAAATAAAATAAAACAGGAGTTAAGCAGTATACAAAAAGAGTTTAAAGAAATAGCAGGCCTGTCTTCCCAAACCGCTATTTTACCCAAGTTTTTAACGGCTTTAAATGAAAACGAGGGCTTTTTAAGCGAAAAATTTTCTCATTTGGAGGAAGAAACCATAAAAGGAGTATCTGAAATTGGTGCTGCTCAGGGAATTTTTATTATTTCCATAAGAAGTTCATTTGAAGCATTAAATTCTCAGGAAAGTAGCGTTTTCTCTTCTTTTAATCAAAAGGTTAAAAAAGCTTGCCTGAATATATCGGCTCAGGGCAATTATATCCAGCTGGGCAAATTTTTAGAAAACTTGCGTAAAGAGTTTGAAACCTTTGTTATTCCTGATAAACTGAATATTACCAAAGCTTCCGGTACAGATAAATTAAATATTCAAATGAGGCTGTTTTTTTATTTGGTTGGTTAGGATGAAATTGAATAAGAAGAATATTGAGCTGGCAGGGACGGCGTTATTGGCGATATTGCTTTTATCTCTTGTGTTTACTGGTTTTAAAAAAGGCAAGAAATTACCAGCTGAAGATTTGAATAAAAAAGCTGTAAACAGAGCTTTAGAGGAAAAGAGTAAGTGGGGTATTCTTGATAAGAAATTTAGCAAAATGGAGTGGAAAAGAGACCCTTTCGCGATGGTTACTGTTAAGGCTTATAAAGCTGTTAGCGGTGTATTTCTTAAAGGGATAATTTGGGATGATACCAGCCCCATAGTTATTTTTGGAGATGATATGTTTGAAGCTGGGGATAACGTTGAAGGGTATGAGATTTTAGAGATTAAAAAGAAGTCGGTAATTCTTAGCGATAAAGAAGCTATTTATGAATTAAGTTTAGAGGAGTCCTTGGGGGATTTAAAGTGACATCCTGCCGGATGCCTGATTACGCGGATTGGAAGGCAGATTACACAGATTAGGGGGAAAAGATGGATATAAAATTGGAAAGTTTGATTGAAAGAATAAAGCAGGATGGTGTTGAAGAGGCTAAGAATGCTTCTGAAAAAATTATAGAAGATGCTGAAAAAAAAGCTCAGGTGATTATAAATAAAGCTCAAGCCCAAGCCCAGGGAATAGTAAAAAGTTCCGAAGAAGAAGCTGAGAGATTAAAAAATAATGCTTCAGCGGCCATAAAACAGGCTGGCCGAGATATGGTGCTTGCCGCCAGGGTTGGCTTAGGGCAGTTATTTGATAGTGTTTTTAAGGACAGTATTAGTGAAACACTGACCCCTGATTTTATGGAGAAAATGTTAACTAAGATTATTGAAAATTGGCTGGTTGAAGGTAAAGAGCATTTTGAGGTTTACGCCAGCCGGGAAGATGGAAAAAAGTTAAAAGAGCTGATTATTTCAGGATTGGGAAAAAAAGCTCAAGAGCGCTTAGAAGTGAAAATAAACAGCGATATCAGCGGAGGTTTTCGTATAGGCCTTAAGGATAAAAACTTTTATTATGATTTTACTGATCAAAGTATTTTAGAGGCTTTAAAAAGTTTTTTGACTCCTGTGATATCAGCGATGCTTAATACAAATAATGGATAAATATTATTATTTAGCGTCTCAACTGCCCTTTCTTCAATTTAATCAAAAAACTTATATGGATGAAGAGAGTTTTTTGGCTGAAGCTCAAAAGTGGCTAAGCTCGGCGGATTTTACAGCTCTTTGCCGGGCGAATATCAATAATTTTTATTCTCAAGAAGATGATAAGGGGATATTAAGAGATTACAAAGATTTTGAAAGAGCCTTAAGGCAGGAGTTGTTTTTGGTAAGAGGGGCTTTGCCCGATAAATCGGGCAACTACAGGGGAGGATTGGGCGACTACGGGGGAGGTAGTTTGCCGATTTATCGGCGTAGTAACAGCTATAGAGTTTTAAAACCTTCTGTTTTAGAAGGTAATCCCTTGGAGGTAGAGAAAAAACTTTTATTTTTGAGATGGCAATTTATTGAAGAAAAACAAGAATCAAACTTTTTTAATTTAAAATTTCTTATCTCTTATTTTTTAAAACTACAGATTTTAAAAAGATTATTTGTTTTTAACAAAGAAAAAGGAACCGTTATTTTTGACTCTTTATGCGGGGTAGGGACTGAATCACACCCCGGAGGCGCGGATAAAAGATTTACTCTAACCACCTCCGGGGTGTAGGAAACAGATATGAACAATAAAAATTTTGGTACCATTATATTAGTGCATGGAAATATGGTTAGGGTTCGCTTTGAAACTGATATTATTCAAAATGAGGTAGGTTATGTTCTTAGCCGCGGCGAGAAACTTATGGCTGAAGTTGTCAGGATAAGCGGCGATATTGCTTATATGCAGGTTTTTGAAGATACTAAAGGTGTCAAAATTGGTGATAAAGTAGAATTTAGCGGCCGGATGCTTTCAGTCCAGCTTGGCCCGGGACTTTTAGGCCAAATATATGACGGCCTGCAGAATCCTTTAGCCGCGCTGGCTGAAAAATTTGGTTTTTTTCTTCCTCGGGGAGTGCAGTTAGACGCTTTAGATTTTAATAAGAAGTGGTATTTTAAGCCAATGGTTAAAGTTAAAAGCAAAGTAACCAAAGGAGCATATTTGGGTTATGTTAAGGAAGGTTTATTTAAACATTTTATTATGGTTCCCTTTAATTTTAACGGCGAATATGAAGTTGAACAAATCGCGGTTGAGGGAGATTATAAAATTAAAGATATAATTGGCCGGATTAAAGATGAAAGAGGCAGGATTAGCGATTTAAGTATGGTTTTTGAGTGGCCGATAAAAATACCTATCAGCGCTTATATTCA
>JBDRIY010000041.1:0-27402 GCA_043815445.1 Candidatus Omnitrophota bacterium | reverse complement strand
CTGTGTCGTATTGTAGTTGCCTGATTTATCAGGCACGATATAGGCTACCCAATAAATTGGGCAACTACAATATATTGCGCGCGTTTGCGCGATATAAGCAATTGTAACACAGTCTGAATGCTTATTTAGTGAACTTTAATTTAGGGGGGGGAATAATTTATGGATTTTTTTAGGCTTAGCTGATATAATTTTAGCTAAGATGAAAAAAATAGCTTTTTCCCTGGTTTTAATTTTATTGGTTTTACCTTTTTCCGCTCGGGGCGGTGAGAAGATAACTGCTACTTTATTTTATTCTTCGCATTGCAAGTCTTGCCTAACGGCCAAGCAAGAGATTCTACCCCCGATAGTAGAAAAGTATAAAGATGAAATAGATTGGGTATATTTATGTACCTCGGAAAATGCTGATAATTTAGCCTTGCTTAAATCTATCGCAGTCCAGTTCAAAGAGGATCAGGCTTTAGTGCCGGCGATTTTTATAAGCAATAATTTTTTAGTGGGTGTGCCTGAGATTAAAGAAAGGTTAGAAGGCACGATAGAAGATTCTTTGAAAGAAAAGAGTAAAATTTTTACCCTACCCAAAATTGATTTATTAGATCTTTTTAATAAATTTTCAACCGCGGCTGTTGCCTTAAGCGGCTTAGCTGACGGAGTTAATCCTTGCGCTTTCGCGGTAATGGTTTTTTTCATTTCTTTTTTAGCGGTTTACGGCTACCGCAAAAGAGAAATTGTGCTGGTGGGGATAGCTTATTGCCTGGCAGTATTTATTACCTATCTTTTAATCGGCCTAGGGTTTTTTAAATTTTTTTATATGCTTGAGGAAGCATATTTGTTTATAAGGATTTTTTATTATTTTATTTCCGGTTTTTGTTTTTTAACGGGCGGGGCGGCTTTATTTGATTATTTTAAATTTAAGAAAACCGGTAAGGCTCAAGATGCTGTTCTTCAGCTTCCTAAGTTTTTCAAAAAAAGGATAAATTTTGTTATCGGCTCCCATATGCGGGAGAAAAAACAAAGCGCTTTAGGCCTGATAATCACTTCTTTTTTAGTTGGTTTTTTAGTATCTTTGCTGGAAGCAGTCTGCACCGGCCAAGTCTATCTCCCTACTATAGTATTTATTTTGAAAAATACTAGTTTAAAATTAAAGGCAGCCGGCTATCTTGTCCTTTATAATTTTATGTTTATTTTGCCGCT
This sequence comes from Candidatus Omnitrophota bacterium, assembly GCA_043815445.1. Taxonomy (GTDB): domain Bacteria; phylum Omnitrophota; class Gorgyraeia; order Duberdicusellales; family 4484-171; genus JBDRIY01. The sequence goes on along the minus strand of JBDRIY010000041.1, from coordinate 26,211 downwards.
AATAATTATTTTTTTACTATCACTTTTAGGGGTTAGCTCGGCAAAATTCAATAATTTTTTAAAAAGAAACGCCGGTAGAATAAAAATAATTTTAGCAATAGTCTTTTTTACCTTAGGAGTTTTAGTTCTATTCTTAAACTAACCGGTTAAACCAACCTCAGGGATTGGATTAAAATCCAACCCCGGAGGTTAATCTTTTATGAGCTTGCCTTATTTGATTTTTTCTGATGAAAAAGGGAAGGTTTACCATCATCCTTATTTAAGGATGATGGCTTCAAGCCTTGATAAATGGGCTTTACCTTGCGAGAATGAGTTGATTCGGCTGCCTAAAGGAAGCAGTTTGTTTTATCTTCCCGGACGCTTAGCCGTAGGGTTTAATCTTAAAACTAAGGCAGTAGAAATCTTAGAATACTTTAGAGGAAAAAAAGTTTTTGCTGCCGCGGCTTTTCCTGTCCCAGCTTACCTGAGATTATACAATCCAGCAAGTATAGTTAAAGAGAAAAAAATATTACCTTTATGGGCCTATACTGCCTGTGGTTTTTATAGCGGAGATTTTTATATTACAGCCGCCAGAGTTGACAGCAGGGTTCGCCAAAGCCCGCGGTTTTACAATAAAACTGAAATAGAAAAAAAAGTAAACCCTGTTAGAAATAAGTCATCGAAGATGTCTGCCGCGCCTGCGGCGCGGATTTCTAACGGGGTAAAAAGTTTTTTTAGCCAATATCCCGCTAATAGGCTTTATAAACATTTAGCTAATTGCGCTTTAAACTATAATTGCCTGGCAGCAAAAAACCTTTTTTTACAACGTTGGGAAGCTCCTTTGCCTACGGCAAGAACTTGTAATGCCCGCTGTATTGGCTGTCTTAGCCTTCAGGGCTCAGGTTGTGATTCTTCGCACCAAAGAATAAATTTTAAACCTGATGCCGGCGAAATAGCTAAAGTAGCGGTAAACCATTTAAAAAAGGCTAAGCAGGCAATAGTAAGTTTTGGCCAAGGATGTGAAGGCGAACCTTTGCTTGAGGCTGATGTTATTGCCGATAGCATATATAAGATTCGGCAGGAAACCAGCCGGGGAACAATAAATATGAATACTAACGCCAGTATTCCTAAAAAAATAAAAAAACTTTGTCAGGCGGGGATAGATTCTTTTCGAGTAAGTTTAAATAGCCCTGAAGAAAAATTTTATAATATTTATTTTCGCCCAAGGAATTATAAGTTTAAAGATGTTTTAAAATCTATAGAAATAGCCAAGCAATTTAATAAATTTGTTTCTATAAATTTGTTTGTTTTTCCCGGTTTTTCAGATTCGGCATCTCAGGTAAAAAGTTTAATTAAGTTTGTGAAAAGCACCGGGGTTGATATGATTCAATGGAGAAATCTTAATATTGACTCCGAATATTATTTAAAGATGATTTATAATAAAGAGTTAAAACCGCAAGGAGTTTTAACCCTTTTAGAAACCGTAAAAAACCAGTTTCCCCGCCTAAAAACAGGCTATTTTAATCTGCCTAAAGAAAGCTTTTAGGCTTGTTCAAGATATGATAGAATCACACGATGAAAGCGATAGCATTAATATCCGGCGGGCTGGATAGTTTTTTGGCGGCTAAGATTATACAGAATCAAAATATTGAAGTTAGCGGAGTTTATTTTTTAATGCCTTTTTGCAAGCAAGATGAATCCGGGCTGAATAATCCAGCGCTGAAAAGGACAGCCGAACAATTAAATCTAAAGCTTAAAGTTAAGTATTTAGGCCGAGAATATTTAAAGATAGTTAAAAATCCTAAATATGGCTATGGAAAGAATTTAAATCCTTGCATAGATTGTAAAATTTTGATGTTAAAGCAAGCAAGAAAAATTATGAAAACTTCGGGAGCTGAATTTATCGTTACCGGCGAAGTTTTAGGCCAGCGGCCGATGTCTCAAAATAGGCAGTCTTTAAATTTGATCGAGAAACAAAGCGGCCTTAAAGGCCGATTATTAAGGCCTTTGTCGGCAAAAATGTTTGAACCGACAGTTGCTGAAACTAAAGGCTGGATTAATCGGGAAAAATTATTGGATATTAAGGGAAGAGGAAGATCAGAGCAGATAGAATTAGCTAAGCAATTTAGAATAACTGAATATCTTCAGCCTGCCGGAGGCTGCCTTTTAACTGATTCGTCTTTTTGTGATAGGTTAAAAGATTTGCTTGAACATAAAGAGTATTCGCTGGATAATATTGAGTTGCTTAAATTAGGCCGGCATTTTAGAATTAGCCCTGCTTTTAAATTAATAGTAGGAAGGGATGAAAAGGAAAATGAAAAGCTGCTTAAGCTGGCTAAGAAAAAAGATATTATTTTTGAACCAGCGGAACTTCCCGGGCCGACAGCTTTAGGAATAGGAGTTATGGATAAAAAAACTAAAGAATTATCCGCTCGAATAGTAGCCCGTTATACAGCGCCGAATAAAAAAATTAAAGTTTTGATAAAAGGTTTATTGGAGGAAGAAGTTATCGCTAAAGGCAAGAAATAATTTTACATTTTAATTTTTGATTTATTAGGAGGCAAGATATGAAGATTGCTGATAATATTACTCAGTTAATAGGAAATACTCCTTTAGTATATTTAGATAAGCTAAGCAAAGGTTTAAGCGCCCGGATTGCGGCCAAGCTTGAGTTTTTCAATCCCGGGGGCAGTGTAAAAGATAGAATTGGTTTAGTAATGATTGAGGACGCGCTGAATAAAGGGCTGATAAAAAAAAATACTTTAATTGTAGAACCTACAAGCGGAAATACAGGTATTGCCTTAGCTCTTGTTTGCGCTCAAAAAGGTTTAAAGCTTACGCTTACTATGCCTGAAAATATGTCCTTGGAAAGAAAAAAACTTTTAGCTTTTTTAGGAGCAGAAGTAGTTTTAACCGCGCCTAAAGCGGGGATGAAAGGAGCGATAAAAAAAGCTGAAGAAATTGCTGATAAGAATCCAAATGTTTTTATGCCTCAGCAGTTTAAAAATTCGCTTAATCCCGAGGCTCATTATAAAACTACAGCTCGGGAAATATGGCGTGACACTGAAAATAAGGCGGATATTCTAGTTTCCGGAGTTGGAACCGGAGGTACTATAACCGGTATTGCTGAGTTTATGAAAGAAAAAAAACCTGATTTTAAAGTTATTGCTGTTGAACCTATAGCTAGCTCGGTTCTTTCCGGCAGAAAAGCCGGCAAGCACAAGATTCAGGGAATCGGCGCCGGGTTTATTCCTCAAGTATTAAAAGTAGATTTACTTGATGAGGTAATTTGTGTAGAATATAAGGACGCTGTTTTAACGGCAGGCAAGCTGGCTAAAGAAGAAGGCGTTTTAGCCGGCCCCTCCAGCGGAGCTGCTCTTTGGGCCGCGCTTAAAACAGCAAAAAGAAAAGAAAACAAGGACAAACTAATAGTAGTAATTTTTCCCGATTCAGCTGAAAGATATCTTTCTTGATACTCGATACTCGATACTTGATGCTCGATAATTAAATACTATATATCTTACGAGTTATCGAGAATCTATAATCGAGAATCGAATAAAAGGAGAAACAATGTTAGATGAAGTAACAATTTCAAAAAGTATAATTGATTCATATCATAAAAAGCTGTTAAGTATTTTGGATGTTGACGCTGCTATTGTCGGGGCCGGCCCTTCGGGTTTGGTTTGCGCTTATTATTTAGCCAAAGCCGGAAAAAAAGTTGTTTTGTTTGAAAGAAAACTTTCTGTCGGCGGAGGGATGTGGGGCGGCGGAATGCTGTTTAATGAAATAGTAGTGCAGGAGCAGGGAAAGAAAATCTTAGATGAGTTTTCTATAAAAACTAAAAAATATGAAAAAGGATATTATTTGGCTGACTCTATAGAATGTGTTTGTTCTCTGGCAGCTTCAGCGGTTAAAGCCGGAGCAGTTATTATTAATTCAGTTTCTGCTGAAGATGTTATGGTTAAAAAGGGAAGAGTCTGCGGTTTAGTAATCAATTGGTCGGCAGTAGATGTTGCCGGTCTGCATGTTGATCCCTTAACTATAAGAGCTAAAGCAGTTGTTGAGGCAACCGGCCATCCTTGCGAAGTGGCGAGAGTAATAGAAAGAAAGTCAGGTTTAAAATTTAAGACAAAAACCGGAAAGATTTTAGGCGAAAAGTCTATGTGGGCTGATATTGCTGAAAATACTATTTTAAGCAATACTCAAGAAGTATGCCCGGGTTTTTACGCCTGTGGTATGGCGGCTAACGCTATTTTTGGGTCGCCGAGAATGGGCCCGATATTCGGCGGAATGCTTTTGTCAGGAAGAAAAGCAGCACAAATAATTAAAAATAAATAGATACTTGATACTCGATAGTTCGTAAAATATCGAGAATCGAGGATCGAGAATCAAGCATCGAGAATCGAGGAGGATAGATGGCAAAGACGATTGCCCAGATTAATGAGAAGATAAAAAAAGGAAAAGTAGTAGTAGTTACGGCTGAGGAGATGAAAAAGATTGTTAGGGCTCAGGGCTTAAAGCAGGCTGCTAAAAAGGTTGATGTTGTTACTACCGCCACTTTCGGCCCAATGTGTTCCTCAGGAGTTTATTTTAATATAAAGCAGGCTAAGCCTAAAATAAAATTAGGCGGTTCAAAAGTTTTTCTAAACAGAGTTGAAGCTTATGGCGGATTTGCCGCCGCGGATATTTTTATTGGAGCTACGGCCTTGCCTTTGGAAGGGCCTAGAAACTCGGTTTATCCGGGAGAATTTAAATATGGCGGAGCACATGTAATTGAAGATTTAGTTAAAGGCAAGGATATTAAATTGGAAGCCAGCGCTTATGGGACAGACTGCTACCCCTTACGTAAGCTGGAAACCCTTATAAACATCAAAGATATAAACGAAGCAACTCTTTTTAACATTCGGAATATGTATCAAAATTATAATGCCGCTGTAAATTTATCTAATAAAGTGATTTATACTTATATGGGGACTTTGCGGCCTAATTTGGGCAATATAACTTATTGCAGCGCCGGCCAGCTTTCTCCTTTTTTAAATGACCCTTTATATAAGGTAATAGGCATTGGAACAAGAATTTTTTTAGGAGGAGGTATAGGTTATATTGCCTGGCAGGGAACTCAGCATAATCCCTTAGCTGAAAGGGCTAAAAATAAAACTCCGATTGCTCCCGGAGCAACCGCGGCAGTTATCGGCGGCTTAAAACAGATGAGCTCAAATTGGCTTAAAGGGACAAGTTTTCGCGGCTATGGCACTACTCTTAGCGTAGGTATAGGTGTGCCCATACCGATAATAAATGAGGAAATGGCAAAATATACTTCAGTAAGAGATGAAGAAATTTTTACTCAGGTTATTGATTATAGTAAAGCTTACCCTCAAGGCAAAAAGGAAGTTGTAGCCAAAGTAAGCTACGCTGAACTTAAAAGCGGAAGCGTTAAAATTTCCGGGAAAAAAATTCCCACAGCAAGTATTTCCAGTTATTTTAAAGCAACTGAGATTTGCCGGATTTTAAAGAAGCAAATAAAAGAGGGAAACTTTTTCTTAACTGAGCCTGTCGCCCCCATACCCGCGGCAGGAAGCGCGTAGGGCATAGCGCATGGCGCATAGCGTTAAGAACAAAGCGCTTCGCGCTTTGTTCTCTGCTCTTTGCGCTATGCGTAAAAGGGAGGCATAATGTATTCAAGCAAAATTGTTCTTCATTTTCCTTCAAGCCTGGTAGATAAGCCGATAATTTATAAATTATCAAAAGATTATAAATTGCAGTTTAATATACTCAAAGCTTTTGTTAATCCCCAAGAACAAGGCTTAATGGTTTTAGAACTAAAAGGCGATAAAAAAGAGTTTGATAGGGCTATAAATTATTTAAAAAAAGAAAAGGTAAAATTTCAAGCTCTTTCCAAAGATATAACTCGTGATGAAAATGAATGTGTGCATTGCGGGCTGTGTATATCAGTTTGTCCTTCAGCGGCCTTTGAAGCCAGCTCTAAAACAAGAGAGATAATCTTTCATCGTGAAAAATGCATTGGCTGCGGTTTATGCGTGGATGTCTGCCCTTATAAGGCTATGAAGGTAGAATTTTAGCCGCCTTTTTATTTTTATTATTGGACGGACAGAAAGTTTTAGAGAAGATGGATAAACTTTGCCTAAAATTTATTTTTATAGGGGTGTTACTTACACCCATAGTTTCTTTTGCCCAGAATATTAGTTTAGAGCCTATTACTATTGAGAAAAAATATTCCGGCGATTCTGTCCAAAATAAGGAATATATTTATCCTAAGGATACTGTTTGTTTTTCTTTGGAAGAGGTTATTGACAGTTCATCAAGCATAGATTTGAATAAACGTTCAGCTTTCGGCATTCAGCAGGATCTATCTTTAAGGGGCTCTATCTTTGAAGACAGCAGTATTAATTTGGAAGGCATAGAAATTAATGACCCTCAAACCGGCCACTTCAGCTTAGAATTGCCTTTAACCATCGCTGACTTAGAAAAAGCAGAAATTATTAAAAATTCTCAAAAGTTGAATTTTAGGGTTAAAAAACCAAAGTATAAAGGCCTTTTATTAAAAACTTCTTTTGGCCAGCATGCTTTGTTTGAAGAGCTTGTGTCAGTAAATTTTGGTTTAAAAAATATAAAAAACCGTTTTTCAGTTGAGCATAAAACTGCCAAAGGGGGCAAACAGGATACTGATTTCGAAATTTATAACCTTTCGTTTAATTCTTTGTTTGAAGCGGAAGATAAAGAAATTGAGTTTTTATTCGGCGCGCTAAAAAAAGATTTTGGAGCCGGTAATTTTTACGCTTCTTCATTTCCTCAAGAAGAAGAGCATATAACCCAAAGATTTTTTTCTCTACGCACAGCCTTGAAAAAAGAATCTTTTGATTTGAACAATACTTTATATTTTAGGAGGCATACAGATAAGTTTATTTTAAATCGTGATAATCCTCCTTTTTACACTAATTACCACACCTCCTATGTTCAGGGCTTAAATAGTGAAATTGATTTTGACAATAATCTATTTTTCGCTTTTGATCTGAAAAGAGAAAAAGTTACCAGTACTAACCTTGGCTGCCGCCAGCGGGATAAGCAGGGCATTGGCGCAGGAATTAAGAAAAAGCAGATAGGTAATTTTGTTATTAATTTAGAAGCCGGCCTTGACTGCGCCAGTGAATGGGATTGTCTTGAGCGGGGCCGGCTGGATTTAGGCTATCCTTTAAGCGATAATTTAAAACTTAAGTTTTCTTATAGCCGGCTTTGGAGGCCGCCTTCTTTTACCGAACTTTATTATTCATCAGTTTCTGACCGAGGCAATGAAAACCTTAAGGTTCAAAAGTCCAATAATTTTGAATTAGGGGCAGGATATTCTCCTTGGCATAATTTTGATTTGTCTTTGTGCGGTTTTTTACGGGATCAGCAGGCAACTATTGACTGGGTAAAAAACATTTCTTCCAATCCCTGGCAGGCTGAGAATGTGGGAGATATAAAGGCTTACGGTTTTGATTTTTATATTGAGGCTCGGCCAAATAGTTCTTTTTTAAAGCAAGTAGGCATAGGATATACTTATTTAGAATTAGATAAGAACAGCCCTTATAATTTTTCCAAATATGTTTTTGGCTATAACCGCCATAAGCTGACTAGTAATCTTGGTTTTGATGTAAAGGGAATTACTCTTAAGCTTATTAGCTGTTTTTCTAATCCTGTAGATAGAAAAAATTATACTACCGTAGACCTTAAAATAGAAAAAGAAATAGCTAATTTCACTCTTAGCTTAGAAGGCGCTAATATCTTCAATAAAGACTACCAAGAAATGAAAGATATCGAAGCTCAAGGCCGGTGGTATAAGCTAACCCTAACCCATTCCTTCTAAACAAAAATTAAAGTTCACTAAGATTGATGGGCCCTTCGGGGATACTTAGGGTTAATTCAACTAGGGACTTTTTGTAAAAAAGTCCAAGTTTCATTAACTTGTTTAGTGAACTTTAATTGAGATGAGGGGAAAACAATGGCGGAAATTGGGACTTATGCTATAATATTATATTTAGTTAGTAAAAAGGTCTGGAATTTAGCAAAAGCAAAGTAATCAATTACAGTTGTATTAGGGAGCGCGAAGATGAAGTTTAAAGGAGCTATTTTTGATTTGGACGGAGTTATCGTGGACACAGTGCCTTTACATTTTAAGGCTTGGAAGAGGATGTTTAACGAATACGGCAAGAGTTTTGATTTTGATGAGTATAAGAATAAAGTAGACGGTATTCCCCGTATTGACGGAGCAAGGGCGGTACTTAGTAATTTATCAGAACAAGAGCTTGATCAAGCCGCGGCAAAAAAACAAGATTATTTTTTAGAGTTTTTAGATATTGAAGAGATAAAAGTTTATCAGAGCACAGCCGCGCTTACTCGGGAATTAAGAGACGCTGGCGTTAAACGAAGTGTTATTTCTTCCAGTAAAAATTGCCGTCAGATTTTAGAAAGAGTTAATTTAATTGATTTATATGATGTTATTATAACCGGAAATGATATTAAAAAAGGTAAGCCTGAACCTGACGTTTTTCTTTTAGCCGCGGAAAAATTAGGGCTTGAACCTAAGGAATGCGTTGTGTTTGAAGATGCTGTTTTAGGGGTTGAAGCTGCTAAAAGAGCGAACATGAAGTGTGTAGGCATAGACCGCTATAATAGCCCGCAAAGATTAAATAAAGCTGATTTAATTGTTAACGATTTATCGGAAATAACCATAGAAAAAATCAATACCCTTTTTTAAGCCCGGTTTTTACCAACCCCCGAGGTTAATTTTGGTTTAGGAGAAAAATGAAAAATATTTATTCTACTTATACTACTGATGACCTTTGGCTGATAAAAGAAACTGAGTTTGTCCGAGAACTGCAAAGTGTGAGAGAATCTCAGTTTACTTTGGGTAACGGCTATATGGGGACTAGAGGGATTTATGAAGATATCCCTTATGATTGTCAGCCGGGAACCTTTTTAGCCGGAGTATACGATAAAATGGCAGCTCAGGTTTCAGAATTAGTTAACTTGCCTAACCCGGTTAATTTTAAATTTACTATTGGAGGAGAAAAATTAGGGTTAATTTCTATGGATATCCTGGAGCATAAAAGAGCTCTTAATATGAAGAAAGGCTTGCTTTTGCGCCAGGCCTTGTATCAGAATAGCAAAGGACATCGTTATGATTATCAGTCTCTAAGGTTTATTTCCCAGCATAATAAAAATATTGGAGTTATGCGGATTGCTTTAACCGCTCGAGATAAGGGCTGTGAAATAGATATTAATACCGGCATGGATACTTCTGTTTCTAACGCCGGAGTTTTAAGCGAAGGCCGGAAAAAACATTTTCGGGTTAAAGAATTAGGGCAGCAGCATAACGCTGGATATTTAGTCACTGAAACTTGTGAAAAAAAACATACTATAATCTATTGGGCGGGTTTTTATTATGAAATCAGCGGAAAAAAAATTATCTCCAAAGATAATATTTTCCGTTTAAAACTTAAAAAAGGCGAGACAGTTATATTTACTAAAGTTTTTTGCATAAAACATTTTCCCCGCCAATCCAGCCATACTCTTCAAAAAGAAAATGCTTTTAAAGTATTCCGCGCTGCTTTTCATGCTAACTTTTCTACTTTACTCAAAAATCATATAAGCGCTTGGGAACGTTTATGGAAAAAAGCTGATATTATTATAGCTGGAACTGCCAACATTCAGCAGAACCTGCGTTTTAATATTTATCATATGCTTATTTGCGCTCATTGTGATAAGGGGTTTTCAAGCATTGGAGCCAGAACTTTAAGCGGTGAAGGCTATCGGGGGCATATTTTTTGGGATGCCGAGATTTTCCTTTTTCCTTTTTATCTGTTTACTTTTCCCCTGGTTGCTAAAAATATGCTAATTTATCGTTATAAAAGGCTTGAAGCTTCAAGAAATATTGCTAAACAAAATGGTTATAAAGGAACTCAGTTTGCCTGGGAGTCTGCCGGAAACGGTGAAGAAGAAACTCCTGAGTGGGCTAGAGATATAGACCGGACAATCGTTAAGATACATACTCATGAAATGGAACATCATTTAACCGCTGATATCATTTACGCGGTATATAAATATTACACGGTAACCGGCGATAAAAAATTTATGGAAGATTACGGGTATGAGATGATGATAGAAAGCGCGAGATTTTGGGTTTCGCGGGTTGAACTTAACAAGAGAAGCAAGAAATACGAAATTAATAATGTTATTGGGCCTGATGAATTTCATACTCATGTCAATAACAATGCTTTTACTAATATGATGGCTAAGTGGAATTTGCTTACCGCGGCTAAAATGACTGCTGAAGCTAAAAAAAAGCCGCTGGTGTATGAAAAGTTGAAAAATAAATTGCGCTTAAAAGATAAGGAAATTAAACAATGGGGCCAAGTTGCGCCTAACATTGTTTTTAAGATCGATAAGAATAAAGTTATAGAACAGTTTGACGGTTATTTTAAGCTGGAAAAGGTTATTCTTGATCAAGCTGATGAAAATGGAATTCCTCTTATACCGGCTAAGCTAAGAGCTAAGGATTTAGGGAAAACTCAGCTTATCAAACAGCCTGATGTTTCTATGCTTTTATTCTTGCTCAATGATGTTTTTAGCAAAGCAACAAAGATAGCAAACCATAAATTTTATTTTCCCCGAACAATGCATAGGTCGTCTTTAAGCCCGGCAGTGTGCGCTATTGCCGCTTGCAGCGCCGGAGATTTACACCAAGCTTATAGTTTTTTTAATGTTGCTTTGCGCACGGATATAAGCAATCTTTTCGGCAATACGCCCGAAGGTATCCATGCTGCTTCTTTAGGAGGGACCTGGCAGGCTTTAATATTCGGTTTAGCCGGAACAAGAATTAGAAAAGAAAAACTTTTTGTAAATCCCCGCCTGCCCCGCTCCTGGCACAAGGTAATTTTTAATTTAACTGTAAAGGAAAACGTAATTGAACTTGAACTGACTAACGATCTCATAAAAATAAAAGTTTTATCTTTAAAGAATAAGCATATAAAAGTAGGTATTTTTGATAAATTAATTGAAATCAAAACTAATAAGGTTTTTTCTTTCAAAAGGCGTGTAGGCGAACGCAGGGAAGAGGAATATTATTAATGATAAAAGATAATTTGAATATCGCGCATTTACATTGGGGATTTCCGCCTATAATCGGCGGGGTGGAAACTCACCTCACTATTATTTTGCCTCAAATGGTTAAGCAAGGCTACAGAGTTAGTTTGTTAACAGGCTCAGTTGAAAGTTTAAGCGGCAGGCAGAAATATGAAGGAGTTGATATAGTACGCACTCCTCTTATGGATTTAAATTGGCTTTATAAAAGAGGTTTAAGCGGCTTGGAAGAAGAAGTTACTAAGATTTTTTCTTCTTTTTTGGATGAAGTTAATCCCGATATTATACATACTCATAATATGCATTATTTTAGCCCGACACACACCGGCATTTTAAAACGCTTAAGCAAAAAAAGAGGGGTGCCTTTAATTCTTACCGCTCATAATGTTTGGGATGATATTGTGTATTTAGAACTGACTCATAAAATAGCTTGGAGCCATATAATCGCTGTAAGCCATTTTATAAAAAAAGAAATTATTGGTATTGGCATAGATGATACAAAAATTACGGTTGTCCATCATGGAATAGACCAAGATAAGTTTAAGCCCGGAGTTGAAACCTCAAATATATTAGCTAAATATCCTCAGCTTAAAGGGAAGAAAATAATATTTCATCCGGCAAGAATCGGGTTGGCTAAGGGCTGTGATACTAGTATTAAAGCAATGAACGTAATAAGGAAGATGAACCCTGAGGCGATGCTGGTTTTGGCAGGTTCAAAAAATATTATTGATTGGGGAGAAACTCAGCAAAAAGACATTGCTTATATGGTAAGCCTTATAAAGCACTTTGGAATGGAAAAAAATGTTTTAATAGATACATATTCTTTAGATGAAATAAAAGAATTATATGAAATAAGTGATGTTTGTTTATACCCTTCCTCGGTTTCTGAACCTTTTGGGCTGACTATGCTTGAAGCTATGGCTATGGAAAAACCTATGATTATTACCAGAGCCGGAGGTATGCCTGAAATTATTAAAGATGGGATAAACGGCTTTATTATCCCTATTAGAGATTTTGAGGCTTTAGCCGCTAAAACTTGCCAATTATTAGAAGATACAAAGTTAGCAAGAAGATTCGGCTATACCGGAAGGCAGATGGTTGAATCTCAATACACTAAAGAAAAAGTTACCCAAGAAACCTTAGCGGTTTACAAAAAAGTTTTAACTGAAAGCGAAAACTTAGCCCCAGTTTAAAAGTAAGTTCTACAATCATTGCTCTACTCACCCTCGCGGTTTGCCGCGGGCAATCCTCAGAGGCATAAGATAGGTTTATTATTATGGTAAAGGCTTGGAACAAAAAAGAAGTTTTAGATTCAGTAAAGAGCAAATTTAGCGGGCACACTTTTGTAGTTGCTTCTAACCGTCAGCCCTATATCTACAAGTTATCTCGCGGCAAAATTATCTGCACCCGCGGGCCGGGAGGAGTTTCCACTGCCTTAGGCCCTATTATGCAGGAGTTAGGCGGGCTTTGGGTTTGCTGTTCCAGCGGCGATGCTGATAAGCTGGCGGCAAAAAACTCTAAAGTCCGAGTTCCTCCTCATGCCCCTTCTTATGAACTAAAGTATATTTGGCTGAATAAAGAAGAAAATTTAGGCTATTATTTTGGTTATTCTAACCAGGGGCTTTGGCCGCTATCTCATCTTGTTTTTGTAAAACCTAAGTTCAGTAATGAGGATTGGGAAGCTTATAAACAGGTTAATAAAAAATTTGCTCAAACCATAAATGAGGAAATTAAAGGCAAAAAAGCCATTGTTTTTGTCCAAGATTACCACCTGGCATTAGTTAGCAAGTATTTGAAAGAAATCAATCCTCAAGCTGTTACTATTCTTTTTTGGCATATTCCCTGGACTACTTATGATGTCTTTAGAATTTTACCTCAGCGCCGCGAACTCTTAGAGGGAATGTTATCTTATGACTTATTAGGATTCCAGATAAGATATTTTTGCGGTAATTTTCTTGACGCTGTTGCTGGCGAAGTAGAAGCTAAGATTAATAGGGAAGGCCGGTCAGTAGTTTTTCAAGGCCATACCTCGCTAATAAGAAGTTATCCCATAAGCGTTGATTTTGAAGGCATAAACAAAACTTCCCAAGAACAAGAAGTTAAAGAACTTTCTAATTTACTTAAAGAGGAATTTGATCTTACAGGTAAAAAAGTAATAATTGGTTTGGATAGAATTGATTATACTAAGGGAATTATTGAAAGAGTACAGGCTATAGACAAACTGCTTAGTACTCATCCTGAGCTGAAAGAAAAAATTATTTTTGTCCAAATGGGTGAAATTTCCCGGATACATTTAACTCAATACAAGCAGCTTAACGAAAGAGTGAATAGTTTAGTTGAAGAAGTAAATTTTAAGCATTCTCAGAATTCTTGGAAGCCGGTTATATTTTTCCGCCGTCATCTTAATTTTAAAGAAGTCCTTGCTTTTTACGGCATTGCTGATGTTTGTGTCGTAAGCTCTTTACATGATGGGATGAATTTGGTGGCTAAAGAGTTTATCGCGGCTAAGGCTGATGAAAAAGGAGTTTTAGTATTAAGCCGCTTTACCGGTGCCAGCAGAGAGCTAAAGGAAGCTTTTTTAATCAACCCTTATCATATTGAAGAAACCAGCAGCGCGATTTATAAAGCTCTAACTATTAGTGATACCGAAAGAAAAAAGAGAATGAAAAAGCTAAGGCAGACTATCCACCGCAATGATATCTGGAAATGGATTGGCCAAATAATCTCGGATATTCCGCACGAATAAGGAAATTTCCGGCTTTCAGACTGTGTCATAATTGTTTATGAATATATTGTAGTTGCCCAATTTATTGGGCAGCCTAACAACACAGTCTGCCGTTCGGGCAATCCAGAAGGCTTGATTTCAAGTGAAATATTTTTTTAATCAAGATATAAATGAATTAATAAAAACTAAAAAGAGGATTTTCCTTTTTTTAGATTATGATGGAACCCTCACCCCTATAGTTAAAAACCCTTACCAAGCTCATTTATGCCCGGATATAAAAAAACTTCTTAAAAAACTTTCTCAAAATAAAAATATTGTTATAGGTATAATAAGCGGCAGAGAATTATCTGATGTCAAAAAAAGAGTAGGAATTAATAATTTACTCTACTCCGGTAACCACGGCCTTGAACTTTATTATAAAGGTAAGGAAACTCTAACCGAGGAGCTGGACTATAAGCGTTACTTAAGATTATTAAATCCGGCTAAAAAAGAACTCAAAAAATCTTTAGGGCATATAGAGGGGGTTGTTTTTGAAGACAAAAGAATAATTTTCGCCGTGCATTACCGCAAAATTGAACTTAAAAAAGCCGCGGCAGTCAAAGCTATCTTCAAGAAAACAATTACCCCTTTTCTTAAAGATAAAAAGCTTAAAGTATCTACCGGAAAAAGAGTACTTGAGCTTAGGCCCAATATTTCCTGTAATAAAGCTGACGCGGTTCATTTTTTTCAAAACCGCTTAAAAAAAACCGGAGATGAAATTACCATATTCATCGGTGATGACCTAACTGACGAAGATGTTTTCAAAAAACTAAAAAAACCTAATTTAGGGATAAGAATAGGCCGAAAATCAAATTCCCAAGCCCAATATTTCCTAAAAAACCCCCAAGAAATAAAGCAATTCCTAAAAACCCTAAAATTAAAGTTCACTAAATAAGTCAGTGAAACTTGGACTTTTTTACAAAAAGTCCCTAGTTGAATTGACCCTGAGTATCCCCGAAGGGCCTATAAATTTTAGCTTTAATTTAATTTTTGGAGAAAGGGCTTGATGCGGAGGGGGGTTTGTGGTAAAGTGTTTTTTCAAAAGAGGTAATATGAGTATGGATTATTTAAATTTTTTAAAGGAAAGGCTTGATAAGGAGAATTTTGCTAAGCTTACTGCTTTGGAAAATTCTAAGATTATTGATTTTGCGGGCGAATATGTAGAGCTTTGCAACCCTGCTTCAGTATTTGTGCGTACGGATTCAATTCAGGATATAGAATATATCCGGCTTCAAGCTTTAGTTTCAGGCGAAGAAATAAAATTAGCTGAACAAGGCCATACTATTCATTTTGACGGCTATTTTGACCAAGCTAGAGATAAAAAAAACACCCGTTATCTTCGGCCTAAAAGTGCCGGCAAAGGGTATTATCTAAATAGTGTAGATAAAGAAGATGGTTTGAAAGAAATAAAAGAAATCTTAGGCAATGCTATGGCCGGCAAAGAAATGTTTGTTTGTTTTTTTTGCTTAGGCCCGCTTAACTCGGATTTTTCGGTTTTAGCGGTGCAAATTACTGACTCTTCTTATGTAGCTCATTCTGAAGAAATTCTTTATCGTCCCGGTTACGAACAATTTAAAGGTAGTAAAGATAAAAATGATTTTTTTAAGTTTATCCATACTGCCGGAGAACTTGAGCAAAGCGTAAGCAAAAATGTTGACAAGAGGCGGGTTTATATTGACTTGGAAGATCAGCTGGTTTACAGCACTAATACTCAATACGCCGGAAATTCAGTTGGGCTTAAAAAACTTTCTCTGCGTTTGGCTATAAAAAAAGCAAGCCAAGAAGGCTGGCTTGCTGAACATATGTTTTTAATGGGGGTCCAGGGTAAAGATAACAAAAAAGAGTATTTTTGCGGAGCTTTCCCCAGTATGTGCGGTAAAACTTCAACAGCAATGGTTTCCGGTGAATCAATTATCGGCGATGATATAGCTTACTTAAGGGAAAAAAACGGCAAAGTTTACGCTGTTAATGTTGAAAGAGGGATTTTCGGTATTATAAAAGATGTAAACCGCGAAGATGACCCGGTTTTATTTAAATCTTTAGCTAATAAAGGCGAACTAATATTTTCTAATATTTTAGCCGATGAAAACGGCAAGCCATTTTGGATCGGTAAAAGCGGAGACTTGCCTAAAAAAGGGATTAATTTTTATGGTGATTGGCATCCGGGAAAAACCGATAGAGAAGGTAATGAAATTCCGGTTTCACATAAAAACGCGCGCTTTACCATAAAGCTTAAAAGCTTAGAAAATGTGGATGAGAATTTAGAAAATTCTCAAGGCGTCCTTGTCCGAGGCTTGATTTACGGCGGAAGAGACTCTGATACCTGGGTTCCGGTTGAACAAGCTTTAAACTGGCAGCAGGGAATTATTGCTAAAGCTGCCAGCCTGGAATCAGAAACAACTGCCGCTACCTTAGGCAAAGAAGGAGTCCGAGTTTTTAACCCGATGTCTAATATGGATTTCTTGTCTGTATTAATTGGCGATTACATAAAAATGAACTTGGAATTCGGAAAAAAACTTCAAAATCCGCCGCTAATCTTCTCAGTAAATTATTTTTTAAGAAATAAACAGGGGAATTTTTTAAACGCTATTCAGGATAAACGAATATGGTTAAAATGGATAAGGTTAAGAGTTGACAGCCAAACTAAAGGCTTGCAAACTCCTAACGGAGTTATTCCCTGTTATCAGGATTTAAAAGATTTATTTAAGGAATTTTTAAGTAAAGATTATTCTGAAAAAGATTATATTGAACAGTTTACTTTGCGTATACCGGAGAATTTAGCAAAAACAGAAAGAATAAAAAATATTTATAAAGAGCTTCAGAGCATTCCTTCTTGTTTATTTGAAGAACTGGATGCTCAAAGAATAAGATTAGAAGAGTGCCGAAAGGAATTCGGTGATTATGTTCAGCCGGCAAAGTTTAAACAAGAGGTATAAAATATGCTGAATAGAGCTAATCTTAAACAATTAAAATTATTTAAAAAAGGAAAAGTAAGAGATATATACGATTTGGGCGATAAACTTTTGATTATTGCCTCTGATAGAATTTCCTGTTTTGACATTATTCTTCCTACGCCTATTCCTGATAAAGGAAAAATTCTTACTGAAATTTCTTTATTTTGGTTTTCTTTTTTAAAAAGTATTGTGGAGAACCATTTTATTTCTTCCGATATAAACAGCTTGCCTCAAGAGTTAAAAGATAACAGCGCGGGCATAGAAGGAAGATTTATGGTTGTTAAAAAATGTGAAGTTATTCCTTTTGAGTGCGTAGTCCGGGGCTATCTTTCCGGTTCAGGATGGAAAGAATATAATAAGTCGGGGGGTATTTGCGGAATAGATTTACCGGAAAATTTAAAAGAATCCGCGAAACTTCCCTCACCGATATTTACTCCGGCTGCAAAAGCTGACAGCGGCCATGATGAAAACATAAGTTTTAATTATATGAAAAATTCTATAGGCCGAGAATTAGCTGAAAAAATGAAAAATTTAAGCCTTACTATTTACAATAAAGCCGCTGAATACGCTAAAGAAAAAGGTGTGATTATTGCTGATACAAAGTTTGAGTTCGGGCTTTGGGAAGATAGGATAATATTAATAGACGAGGTTTTGACTCCTGATTCTTCCCGATTTTGGCCTAAAGAAAGCTATACTCCGGGCCAGCCTCAGCTAAGCTTTGATAAACAGTTTGTCCGTGATTATTTAGAAACTCAGCCTTGGGATAAAACTCCTCCCGGGCCTGATTTGCCCGAAGAAATAGTAAACAAAACCAAAGAAAAGTATCAACAAGCTTTAAAGCTTCTTGCCGGATAAAAATGAGAATTATAGTTTGTATAAAACAAGTTCCTGATACTATCGAAGTAAAAATTAATCCTGAAAACAATACCTTGATAAGAGAGGGTGTTGCTTCGATAATTAATCCTTTTGATATGTATGCTATTGAAGAAGCGGTTAGGCTCAAAGATCGTTTTAGCGCTAAAACAACAGTTATTACTATGGGCCCGCCTCAAGCTGAGAGCGCTTTGAGAGAAGCTCTTTCTTTAGGTATTGACTCAGCTATTCTTTTATCAGATAGAGTTTTCGCCGGTTCAGATACTTGGGCTACAAGTTTGATTTTAGCTAAGGCTATAGAAAAAATAGGAGATTGTGATTTAGTGCTTTGCGGCAAGCAAGCCTCAGACGGCGATACTGCTCAAGTCGGCCCGGGGATTGCCGCTCACCTTGATTTGCCTCAAGCTACTTATGTGCGTAAGATAGACACAGTTCACCTGGATACTTTACCTAAAATGATGGTGGTTGAACGGTTATTGGAAGATGGTTATGAGTTAATAGAACTGCAAATGCCTTGCCTTATAACTGTAGTAAAAGAGATTAATGAGCCTCGCCTTTCTTCTTTAAGAGGTAAAATGGCCGCGAAAAAGGCTGAAATTACTATTTGGGGAAATAAAGATTTAAATATAAACGAAAAGCTAATTGGTTTAACCGGTTCCCCTACTCAAGTAGTTAAGATATTCACTCCGCCTCAAAAATCAGGCGGAAAAATTCTTGAAGGCGAACCTCAGGAAATAGTAGAAGAATTAGCAAAAGAAATAAAAGATTTAATTTAAAAATTTGCCTGATAAATCAGGCAACTACAATGATGCTGGACGCCCCATGAATGGGGTAGCTACAATATACATTAATAATACTGGACGCCCCATGAATGGGGTAGCTACAATATACATTAATAATACTGGACGCCTCATGAATGGGGTAGCTACAATATACATTAATAATGCTGGACGCCCCCATGAATGGGGTAGCTACAATATACATTAATGTAGTTTGCCGATTTATCGGCACATCCTTTTAAGAATTTATTATGGCCGGAATAAAAATAACAGATAAATGTATCGGCTGCGGCATCTGCATCAAGGCTTGCCCTGTAGGCGCTATAACAATAGTAGATAAAAAAGCTATTATTGATTTAGAAAAGTGTAACCTTTGCCGGATTTGTATAGATAGCTGTTCGTTTGAAGCTATAAAAATTCTTTATCAAAGCGCGGCAAAAGAAGATATTTCAAGCTATAAGGGCGTTTGGGTTTTTGGCGAGCAAAGAGAGGGAGTTATTTCCTCAGTTGTCTTTGAACTTTTAGCTAAGGCTAAAGAGCTTGCCCGTGATTTGAATACTTATGTAGGCGCGGTTTTTTTAGGCCGGGGAATAGAGGATAAGGCTCAGGAATTAATCCATCGCGGCGCTGATAAAGTTTTTGTTGTTGACTCGCTGATTTTGAGCCGCTATATCGCTGAAAATTATACTAAAGTAATAGTTAAACTTATCCAAAAACATAAGCCGGAAATTTTACTTGCCGGAGCAACTACAACCGGAAGAAGCCTTGTTTCCAGAATTTCCGTTAATCTTTACGCGGGCTTAACCGCGGATTGCACCGGTTTAGATATAGATAAAGAAAAACAAATTTTAATCCAGACTCGTCCGGCCTTTGGCGGAAATATAATGGCTCAAATTATTTCTCCTAATTTCCGGCCCCAAATGGCTACAGTCCGGCATAAAGTAATGCCCGAAGCCCAAGCTGATACTTCCCGAAAAGGCGAAGTTATAAAAGAAATCTTTGATGAAAATGATCAAGATAAAAGAATAAAATTCTTAGATTATGTTCAAGAAGCAATATCTACTGTAAATTTGTCGGAAGCTGATATAATAGTATCCGGAGGCCGAGGCTTAGGCGAAGCTAAGAATTTTCAGCTGGTTGAAGAATTAGCTCAAAGTTTAGGCGCGGCAGTAGGTTCATCCCGGGCTTGTGTTGATGCCGGCTGGATTCCTTATATACATCAGGTAGGCCAAACCGGAAGAACAGTTTGTCCTAAAATATATATTGCCTGCGGAATAAGCGGCCAGATTCAGCATTTAGTAGGTATGCAGTCGTCAAAAGTCATCATAGCTATCAACAAAGATCCTGACGCTCCGATTTTCAAAGTAGCCAATTACGGCATAGTAGGCGATCTATTCAAAATCATCCCGCTCCTAACCAAAAAATTCAAACAAATAACAGGCCGCTAAGGTGGTTGGTGTAATTTGCCCCATAAATGGGGCAGCTACAATATACATTAATGTAGTCTGCCGATTTATCGGCTTTATCGGCGAAAGGAATAAATTAAAAACATTAAAAATATACGATTAGAGCATTATAATTACAGAGAGAATGGTTATTATTTTGTTACCGTATGCGCGAATTACAAAAACAACACTTTAATTGACGAAACAAAAAATGTAGTTGCTCGATTTATCGAGCAAGTTTCCGAGAAGATAAAAGGAGTGAAAGTAGATTACTATATTATTATGCCCAACCATATTCATCTTATTTTAGTTTTAGATAATTGTAGGATAAAATTGGGAGAGATAATTCGAAGATTAAAAGCAGTAAGCAGCAAAGAAACAGGATATAGATTGTGGCAGCCAAATTATTATGAGCACATTATTCGTAATGAAAAGGCATTGGAAAAAATAAGAGAATATATTATAAATAATCCTGAAGTTGAAAGGTTAAAATTCGAAGAGTTTTATATAGCCCGATAAATTAGATATTGATTTGCCCCATAAATGGGGCAGCTACAATATACATTAATGTAGTCTGCCGATTTATCGGCAGTAATTTAAATTAATTATGTACCTAAAAGAACTAGAAATCTTCGGCTTTAAATCCTTTCCTGAAAAAACCTCCCTTAAATTTGAATCCGGTATAACAGTAGTAGTAGGCCCAAATGGTTGCGGGAAATGCTTGCATCCGGAATCTTTGGTTTTTCTTGCCGATGGAAAAGTAGTTAAAATTGGTGAATTAGTAGAGAAGCAGATTAAGCTGTCAAAGAAGTTAATTTGTTTTGATGATGGCATAGGAAGTTTAGAAAACAAAGATAATCTTTCCGTTTTTTCTCTCAATCCCAATACATTAAAATTAGAAAAGAAGAAAATAAATACATTTGTCCGAAGAAAATCTCCCCCATTCCTCCTTAAAATAAAAACAAAAAAAGGCGAAAAAATAACCACAACCCATTACCACCCCTTTTTTACTCTTGAAGAAGGGAAGTTAAAAACATTAAAGGCTGAAGAATTAAAAAAAGGCGTAAAGATTGCTCTTCCGGAGAAAGTGACTGTTGGTTTATCTTCGGATAGAGATTTGCAAAGTAATATAGAGATGTTATCCCCGTATTTTTATATCCATTCGGACATAAGCCTGGCATCCCCGCGTTCCCCTCTGTCATTCCCGCGAAAGCGGGAATCCAGAAACATTGATTTTGCTAACTTATTAGATTCCCGCTTTCGCGGGAATGACAATAGTACTATGGGGAGTGACTATAGTGTTGTAAGGAATGACAAGGCGAGTAATATAGATAATGATAGAAAAGTATTTTGTAGCAGCGCTGTAATGGAAAAAGAATGTTTACCGTACGTTTTTTCCTCAAATATTTATTTTGATGAAATCGTGAAAATTGAAAAGGTTTCTTCTGATACGGACTGGGTTTATGATTTGTGCATAGATGGGAATCATAATTTCGTGGCAAATAATTTTATTGTTCATAATAGTAATGTCTTTGATTCTATTAAATGGGCGCTGGGGGAGCAGAGTCCTAAGTCTTTGCGGGGGACAAAGATGGAGGATATTATTTTTAACGGAACTGAAAAATATCCGCCTTTAAATTATGCTGAAGTCGGGCTTACTTTTTGTAATGAAGATAATTATCTCCCTATAAATTATAAAGAAGTTTCTGTCGCCCGCAGGCTTTACCGTTCCGGAGAAAGCCAATACTTTATTAATAAGAATATTGTCCGCCTAAAAGATGTCCAGGAATTATTTATGGGCACCGGTGTTGGAGAATCTACTTACTCTTTTGTTGAACAGGGTAAAATAGAAATATTTTTAAGCTATAAACCTGAAGATAAGCGTTTAATATTTGATGAAGCCAGCGGAATTATTAAATACAAGGAAAGAAAAAGAGAAACCCTAAGAAGGCTTGAAGAGACAGATGAAAACCTTTTACGCCTTGACGATATATTATCCGAGGTCCGCCGGCAAACTCGCTACTTAGAACGCCAGGTCCAAAAAGCTAAAAGCTATAAAGACACCCGTCAAAATCTTGTTGAAACCGAGAAAAAAATAGCTGTTTTAGAATTCAGCCGGTTAGGGGAAAAAATAAATAAGTTTGCCGAAGAATTAAATGTTTTTAAAATAAGTGAAGAGGCCAAGAATACTGAATTTAACCAAACCAGCGCTCATTGGGAAAGGCTTAACAACAAGTTAAAAGATTTAAGAGTAATATTGGAACAAACAGCCGCTGCTATTGCCTCTTCCAGCGCTCAAATAGAAGGTTCAGCCCGCCATATTGAATTTTGCCGCCAAAGAGTAAAAGAACTTAAAGATAGAGAAGAAGTTCTTGAACAGAATAGGGCCGGCTTAAACCAGAGGTTTAAACTGCAGGAAGAAAGAATTATTGAAGAAAAAGAGCGGGCCGAGGCAGTTGCCAAAGAAGCGGAAAACCTTGATCAACAAGCAAAAAAAATAGAAGAAGAAAAACAAAACTTAAAGAGAACAACAGAGGAAGCTAAAAGAAAAATTAACAGTGAAAAAATAATAATTCTTGATTTAGAAAATAAAAAATCCCATTTCCGCAATATTCTTATTGAAACTCAAACCAAACTTTTCGCCTTAGCCAATAGAAAAAAAAGGCTTATTCTGGACAAGGCAAGATTTGATACCTTGTTTGCTCAAAACCAGGACAATTTCAAAACAGCCGGCCAAAAACTTTTAAAAACCCAGGAAGAGTTAAGATTTTTAGAAGATAAAAGAAAAGGTTTAACTGATAAAGAAAAAGAGTTAAGCCTGAGTATTGAGGGCTTAAGGCTTAATCTTGGGGATAAAGAAAAAGAATCGGTTGAGTTAAACGCTTCCTATGAGTTCTTAAAAGATTTACGCATAAAATATGAAACTTTTTCAGTGAAGAAAAATATCACAGTTATCTTTGACGAGGAGCCTAAAAATATTAATAAATTAGTTGCTTCTTTGCAAGACGCGAAATTTAGTGAAGAGGGCGGTTTTTATAAGGCTCACATAGAAGCCAAAGTAGTAACTTTTGAAGAAGGCCAGTTAGAGGAGAAGATAAAGTTAGTTAATCAAGCTATTGAGAATATTCAAGCCAGGCTTGCTTCTTCACGGGAAAATCACGAAGAAATTAATGCTGAACTTTCAGCGGAACGCTCTCAAATAGATGATGTAAAAAAACAGGTTCAGGAAAGATTTCAGGAAAAAGACAGCTTAGAAAAAGAACTGGTACGCTTAAAAGAAGAGTCTGAACTTTTAGCCCAAGAAGAAAAAACTACCCTTGAAGATATAGAAGATTGCGAAACTAAGCGCAAAGAAATAGAACTAGAAAACACTGCCTGTGAAGAAGAGCTAAGCCGAGCTAACCAAGAATTAATAAACTCTCAGGATATTATTGCTAAAGGCGGAGAAAGAATAAAAGATATAGATATTGAATCAACCCGAAACTTAACCCAGCAAGACGCCTTAGGTAAAGAAAAACAGGCTTTAGCTTCTAAAATTGTTTTTTTTGAAGATGAAATAAGTAATGTTCGCGCGGGCTTAGAACAGCTTGATAAAGAAAAACAAGAAGGCGCTGAAAGAGCCTTGTCTTTAGATAAGCAGGTAGCAGAGCTTGAACTAAAAATAAAAGATGATAAAGAAAGAATTCAAGGGCATATTGCCGGTAAGCAAGATTTGTTAGCCCGGGAAACTGCCTTGAATCAGGAAATTGAAGGCTTAAAAGAGCTTTCGCAAAACTTAGAAAAGGATACCCAAAGCTTAAAAGATTCCGCTTATAATAAAAAATTAGAAATTCAAAGTTTAGAATACGAAAAAGAGAAAATCAATGATTATTTACGCCAGGTTTATAATATAGATTTTGATCCTTCCAGTATTGAAGAAGTTAAAGAAAACAAAGAAACCCTTAGCGCCGATAAAGAAAAATTTCAGAAAAAAATGAAATCTTTAGGCGAGGTTAATCTGGTAGCGATTGAAGAATTTGAAGAATTAAAAAAACGTGAAGAGTTTTTAGAAACTCAAAAGCAGGATTTAGTTACTTCCAAGGATAATTTAAGAAAAGCTATCCAAAAAATAAACCGGACTTCCAAAGAACTTTTTTTAGAAACTTTTTACCGCATTGAAACTGAATTTAAAAAGAATTTCAAGTTTTTATTTAACGGCGGCAGGGCGAATCTTATTCTTGTTGATCCTGATAATATTTTAGAGTCCGGTGTTGAAATTGAAGTCCAGCCTCCTGGCAAAAAACTTCAAAACGTTTCGCTTCTTTCCGGAGGCGAAAAAGCCTTAACAGCAATATCATTAATCTTTGCTATTTTCACTGTCCGGCCTTCGCCTTTATGTGTTTTAGACGAAATAGACGCGCCTTTAGATGAGGCAAACGTAGATAGGTTTAATCAAATCCTCCAGCAATTTTCCTCCGGTTCTCAATTCATTTTAATCACTCACAACAAAAGAACCATGAGCAACGCCGATGTTTTATACGGTGTTACAATGCAGGAAAAAGGCATCTCCAAATTAGTCTCAGTAAAATTCGCTAAAGAAGAAGTAGGGGTTTGATTCATCAAACCTTATATGGCGGGCTTGATAAATCAAGCCTCTACTTGATTTTTGCCTTGTTTTTTTGCCTGGTAGAGGGCAAAGTCAGCTTTTTCAATAAAGGCGGTTTTGTCAGAAGCGTCTTCGGGAAAAGTAGCAATACCGATACTTACGGTAAACCTATTTTTTAAAATTTCTTTTTCTTCTAAAGACTTCCGTATTCTCTCTCCTAAAAGAATAGCTTCCTCTTTATTGTTAGCAGGTAGTATTAGCGAAAATTCGTCACCGCCGTAGCGGCACAAAATATCAATTTTTCGGCAGTTTTCCCGCAGGGCCCCGCTTATTTCTTTTAAAGCGCAATCACCTTGAATATGCCCCCGAGTGTCATTAAATTCTTTAAAGTTATCAACATCAATCATCATTATTGATAAAGACAGGCTAGAGGTGACAGCCTTTGCCAGTTCTTCATCAAGCCTGTACTGAAAACAGCCGTGGTTCCACAAAGAGGTTAAAGAATCAGTATGGGCTTTAGTAAGGGCATTCTCAAAGTTTTGAGAATTTTCAATTGCTCCGGCTGCCTGGCGCATGAATAGGCTAAAGATTCTTTTATCATCTTCTGTTATAGATTTTCTGGTAATATAATTATCAGCAACGATTAGGCCGGCTGGTTTTCCTTTTAGCCATAAAGAACAGATAAGAAATTCATCTAAATTTAATTTTTGTATTAAAACATCAGTTTTCAGCTTTTCAGTTTTTTTGATATAAAAAATTTCTTCATTGTAAAAAGCTTTAAAAATAAGGCTATTTTCTTGAGAAATTTCAAAAGAGAGAGAATTAACAAATTCCATAAATTTCGATTTAATATTATTTTTTTTAAGCTGAGCATAATTATTAATAAGATCGTAAAGGTCTTTTTTTTCTTCTTCAATGTTACGCCATATTTGGTTTGCTTCTTCGCCATCCATAGGGCCAAGGCCCATAAATCCATTTAGTTTTTTATTTTCTTCGTCAGCAAAAAATATTACTGCCCGGTTAAAACCTAAACCCTCATGAGAAGTTAAACCGGTTAAAATAATATAGGTTATTTCTTCAAGCCTTAGGGTTGTTCTCATTGCTTTGGCAAGTTCACAAAAGATATAAAGTTGAGAACGAGCTCTTTCCAACTCTTCTTTAAGATAGCGGATTTGTTTTTCCATATTTATATATTAAATAACATATTTATATACAAAAGTCAACAGTTGTGTTTTTAGCGTCTTTTGACCGGAAAAATTGGAAATCCCCTCGGCCCTTTTTTTCAAGGGCGGGAAAGAACACAGGAAAAGCCTTGATGAAGGGGCTAAAGAGAGATAAAATAAAAGCAATCAAATTTAAATAGCTTGATACTAACCTACGGGGCCCGCGGAGTAGTCCCCGTAGGTGATATCGGCAAATTATGAAAAAAACAATTTCAGTAATTTTAGTACTCTTTATCATAACCTTTGAAAGCGGCTCTATCTCAGCTCAAGAAGTAATTAAGATTTCTACCCCTAAAGTAAAAAATTCTCCGAGCGTAGCTTTAGCTTCAGCTGATAACCCCGGCTCTCCTGCCAGCCAAACCTTAACTTTCAGCGAAGATGAAACTTTCAACTCTACCGGAGATATAGAAACCGGCCTGGCAGTTCCGGTGTCTTTAGATTTAAGAGAAATGGATATAGTAGATACTATA
>JBDRIY010000040.1:0-12907 GCA_043815445.1 Candidatus Omnitrophota bacterium | reverse complement strand
CAAATCCCATCGACCCCGTTTTGTTCTTATCCCATAGCCTCTCAGTGAAAACTAACTTTATCTCAACAATAAAGTAACTTTGGATGCAGCAAAGAGAAAAACTTCGCTAACGCGAAGGCTGCACACAAATCCCATCGACCCTGCCGTTAAAACCAATTCAGGCCCTTGTTTCCCTCATCTGAAATTCTAACGAAACTTGATAGTGTTTTTAAGATTGAGATAGATGATCTGGTAAAGGGCAAGAAGGATAAAGTTTATAAACCACTGCTTTGCTTAAAGTTATGTGGCCTAACAAGAGAACAAGGGATTGCGTTAGAGTTGAAACGTGCCAATCTTGTCACAATATAATATTGTGCCAATGTTGACACAGTATTATATTATGTTGTAATTTGTATATAATTGGTGCTGTTATCTACGATTGGGAGGCGTGGGCCTTCTTCATTTATCTTTGAGCCTGTATACAACAGAGGTTTTGACGGGGATGCATGTAAGAGGTTTAGGGCAAAGATAGGGCTTACCGTTAGAGAATTCGCTGGAGTTTTTGATGTATCACCATATACTATTACGGTGATAGAACAGGAGGGAGATTCAGGCAAGGAAGCTCTTAAGCGGCTTGAAATATATTATAGATATCCTATCGTTGCCCTTGATGAAATATTTATTAGAGGAGGAGTTTTACACGAAAGTAAGAGAGTGAAAACTATACAGATTTTAAAACAAAAGGTTTGAGCAAAGAGTTAATATTTGTATCTTTGATAATAAGCAGGGGTTATTTTTTCTTGGTGGCGGTGGATACAAATTCTTGGATTGCTTGGACGTCATTTTCTTGAATAGCGCAAAATTCTATTCCTGTATCAAAGATTCTTTTAGCAAGAGTTCTTTTTCTTTCAAATACCCATGCCACTCGGCCTCGACAAATAAGCGGGGCGTCTTTTATTCCGTAGATATCCAGGTCAACCTCGGAACCGGACAATATCTTTTCTTCGAGAAGGACTCTTAATCCTCCGGCGCTGATATCTTCAGTATGTGAGGATATAATATGCTCTATGGGCAGGGTTATAATTATTTCGCAGGGAAGTTTTACCCTTACAAAACGCCTTCTATCTATGCCGTTCCAGTTCATAATCATCTCCTAAATAGACAATACCATTAAAAACAAGATATTTCAACTCCCTTTTCAAACCAAATTGGGCCAAATAAGTATTGTATAGATTTTTTAAAAGGTGTGGTATAATTAGTAATTTATTAATTTGGCGGCGTGGCTTCCGCCTTCGCTCTTTGAGCTGCGGCGGACTAATTCGACTAAAGACTTTTGTGCGCTTTGCTTCAAAAGCCTAAGTCTCATTGAGCAGCCTGAATTGGTTGCGCAAGAGATATTGTTTTTTATATTTATTAATTTGGCGGCGTGGCTCAGGCTGGTAGAGCAAACGGCTCATACCCGTTGTGTCGGTGGTTCAAGTCCACTCGCCGCCATAATTTAAATCAAAAATCAAAACGTAAAATGCAAAATGACAATGCAAAAATTAGAATGAAGGACATTGTTACTAATTTTGAATTTTGATTTGTCATTTTGATATTTAATTTTTTTAGGGGGGTGTTATGGAAGTTGAAGTAAAAAAGCTAAGTGAGCAGGAAGTTGAGGCCGCGAGAATTAGGAACTGGCCTATTTGGGAGAAAGAAAAGAGCAGTTTTGATTGGTGTTATGATGGCAAGGAAACTTGTTATTTTTTAGAAGGGAATGTTGAAATAGAATTACCTGACGGTAAAAGAGTAAAAATAGAGCAGGGAGATTTGGCAGTTTTTCCTAAAGGCTTAAGCTGTAAATGGCATATAAATAAAAAAGTAAAAAAACATTATAATTTCGAATAATTCTTATCTCCGTAACGAATAACGAACTACTATTCTAAATGGTTTCTAAAATTTTTTCTTTAGGATACTCAGGCTTTCAAGTTTATCCTGTTGAAATAGAAGTGGATATTCAGGAAGGGCTTCCGGCGGTGTCCTTGATTGGTTTAGCTGATACAGCGGTTAGAGAAAGCAGAGACAGAGTCCGTTCAAGTATAAAAAATACCCACCTTCGATTTCCTTCAAAAAGAATAACCATTAATCTTGCCCCGGCTCGTATTAAAAAAGAAGGGACGCATTTTGATTTGCCTATTGCCTTAGGCGTTATTGCTTCTTCACATCAGGCAAAGTTAGATTTATCTTCTTATATTATACTGGGAGAGTTGTCCTTAGAAGGAAAAGTTAAGCCGATAAAGGGTGTTTTTCCTATGGCTCTTTATGCTTGGAAGCAAGGAAAAAAGTTAATCCTGCCTTCTAAAAACGCTAAAGAAGCAGCCTTAGTCAAAGGCCTTCAAATTTATCCTGTTCAGAGCTTAGCGCAGACTTTAGATTTTCTTTCCGGAGCATCGCGGATAGAACCTTTTACAATGGATTGGGAAGAGCTGGTTAATAAACAACCGCAGTATTCAGTAGATTTTTCTGAAGTTAAGGGACAGATTTTTGCTAAGCGGGCTCTTGAAGTGTCTGCCGCCGGC
Organism: Candidatus Omnitrophota bacterium; assembly: GCA_043815445.1. Lineage (GTDB taxonomy): Bacteria > Omnitrophota > Gorgyraeia > Duberdicusellales > 4484-171 > JBDRIY01. Next base: position 10,367 of record JBDRIY010000040.1, on the reverse strand, counting down.
ATGCACAATATTCTTTTAATCGGCCCTCCTGGGGTGGGTAAAACTATGTTAGCCCGCCGGATTCCTACAATTTTGCCGGATATGAGTTTTGAAGAAGTTTTAGAGGTAACCAAGATTTATAGTATTGCCGGATTTCTTGATGAAGATAAACCTTTTATAGGCTGCCGGACTTGGCGCAGCCCGCATCATACTTCTTCCAGCGCGGCTTTAATCGGAGGAGGGGCGAGTATAAGGCCGGGTGAAGTAACCTTAGCCCACCATGGAGTTCTTTTTCTGGATGAACTGCCCGAATTTAACCGGGATTGTTTAGAAGCTTTAAGACAGCCCCTTGAAGAAGGTGTTGTCCATATATCTCGTGCTAAAGGCCAAGCTAAATTTCCTTCGCGCTTTCTTTTTGTGGGAGCGATGAATCCTTGTATGTGCGGTTATTATGGTTCAAAAAGTAAAAATTGTAATTGCAGCAGTTTTAAAATCCAAAAATACCGAAATAAAATTTCCGGCCCTCTTTTGGATAGAATAGATATACATATTGAATTAGCTCAGATAAAAACTAAAGAACTTTTTTCTGACGGCTCTGACGCTGAGCCGTCAGCAGTAATAAAACAAAGAGTTGAAAAAGCTAGGCTGGCCCAAAGAGAACGGTTCAGCGGACAGAATATATTTTTTAATTCTCAAATGAACCACCGTCAAGTACGTAATTTTTGCCCGCTTAAAGGAGATGTTAAAGACATTCTTATAGCGGCGATAAAACATTTTAATTTTAGCGCTAGGGCTTATGACAAGATTTTAAAAGTATCAAGAACTATTGCTGACTTAGCAGGCAGAGAAGATCTAACCTCTGAAGATATCTCTGAGGTTGTGGGATATAGAAGCATGGACAAAAACCTTTGGGTGTGAAATCATAGGCAAAGGTAAGGGTAAAGTATTAAAAAACACCAACTACTTAACCCAATTTTCCAAACCGGCATCTTGACCTTAACCTAATAACTTAGTCAAAGACAAAAAGACACAATAGTTATATTTTTATTGCATTAGCTCTTCTTTCTCCTTATAATAGTAAATTGATGAGTGGATTTTGGGAAGATTTATATGGAAATAAGGCTTTTTGGGCAATTATGCTAAGCTCGTTAACCGCGCAGAGTATAAAAATTGTTTTAGGGGTCTTAAAGGAAAAAAAATTTAATTTTTACTGGCTTTTGGGAACAGGAGGCATGCCTTCAGCCCATAGCGCCGCGGTAGTATCTTTAGTATTTTGCGTGGGTAAGGAGCTGGGGAGCGCTTCGCCTTTATTTGCTTTAAGCCTGCTATTTGCTTTAATAAATATGTTTGACGCTCAAACTTGGAGGCGCTCAATAGGTACTCAAGCTAAAATTCTTAATGGAATGATGGCAGACTTACATAGTAAGAAAAAAATAGAGGATAAAAAATTAAGAGAATTAGCAGGACATACTCCGATAGAAGTTTTTATGGGGTCTATAGTAGGAGCTGTAGTCACTTTAATAGTTTATAATTTAACTTAAAGGAAATAACCGTGCCTAACTTATAGTTTGAGAATAGAGTTTATATTTTCGTAACTAATTAGGGGCTATAATGAGGAGTTTATGAAAAAAATACATATAGGTATTATTATCGGCATAGTTGCTGTAATCATTGGAATAATAGCCGCAGTATTGCCTAAGCCGGTTAAAGATACTGCCAAGGCCGCGGCTCTTGAAGTATTTTCGGCTCAGAAAGCTCAAGAGGCTTTAGAAGCAGGCAAACTTAATCAGGCTAAAAAATTATACAAAAAGGTGATGGAAACCACCGAAGGTGCCGGCGAATTGAATAAAATTCAGGAAAAAATAGAAGAAATAAATATGAAAATTATTTTTTCTTCAGTCAAAGATGAATGTAGCGATATCTACACAGTCCAACCTAAAGATGTCTTGATGAAAATAGCTCGAAAATTCAATACAACAGTAGGCCTTATTCAAAGGGCTAATAATTTGAAATCGGATATTATAAGGCTGAAGCAGAAATTAAAAGTAAATATTTGTCCCTTTTCTATAGTTGTTGACAAATCTCAGAATAAACTTTTCCTGAAAAGAAAAGGAGAAATTATTAAGACTTACAATGTATCTACAGGCAAAGACAATACTACTCCCGTAGGGACATTCAAGATAAGTAACGATAAACTTAGGAATCCCGCTTGGTACAGAATAGGAGCAGTTATTCCTCCGGATAGCCCTGATAACATTCTTGGCACAAGGTGGATGGGGCTTAAGGGTTTAGATAACAACGGTATTGATGTAAAAGGCTATGGTATTCACGGAACCACAAAGCCCCAGGATTTAGGAAAACAAATTACTCTTGGCTGTGTAAGAATGAAAAACGAGGACGTAGAGGAACTATTCGATATAGTCCCCTCAGGCACAGAAGTTACCATAGTAGATTGATACTCGATACACGATACTCGATAGCTTGTAATATATATCGAGCATCGAGGATCGAGTATCGAGTATCGAGGATCGAGAATATGCAAAACTGGGATTTTGAAAAACCAATATCTGAATTGGAAAAAAAGATTGAAGGCCTGAAGAAATTTTCTGAGGAAAAAAAAGTTGATATTTCCTCAGAAATTAGCAATCTTCATCAAAAGCTTGAGATTTTAAAAAAAGAAACGTACTCTCAGCTTACTCCTTGGCAGAAAATCCAAATTTCCCGCCACCCTAACCGCCCGACAACTCTCGAATACATAGATTTAATAACTCAAGATTTTATTCCTTTATCCGGAGACCGGCTTTACGGCGACGACAAGGCTCTTGTCTGCGGATTCGCGATGTTTAATAATAAGAAAATTGCTATAATCGGCCATCAAAAAGGAAAGGATACCAAAGAAAACATTGAGAGGAATTTTGGCTGCGCTCATCCTGAAGGCTACCGCAAAGCAATGAGGGTAATGAAATTGGCGGAGCGTTTTAAAATGCCGATAGTTTGCCTTATTGATACTCCGGGAGCATATCCGGGAGTCGGCGCTGAAGAAAGGGGCCAAGCTCAGGCTATAGCTGAAAATATTCGGGATATGTTTGTTTTAAAAGTGCCGATAGTAGTTGTAGTTATTGGAGAAGGCGGAAGCGGCGGAGCCTTAGGCATTGGTATAGGGGATAGAGTTTTGATGATGGAATACGCTTACTATTCGGTTATATCTCCTGAGGGCTGCGCGGCTATTTTGTGGAAAGACGCGGATAAAAGAGAAGACGCGGCTAAAGTATTGAAACTTACAGCTGCTGATCTTCTTAAACTAGGTGTAGTTGACGAAGCTATCCGCGAAACTGAAGGCGGAGCCCACCGAGGGTATCAAGAAACAGCCCTTAATTTAAAAAAAGCTATAATTAAAAATTTAACCGCGCTTTCGCGGTTCTCGGCTCAAGAGCTGATTGACAATAGATATCAGAGATATAGAAAATTAGGTGTGTTTAATGAATAAATCCGAAATACGAAATTCGAAACAAATCCTAATAACCAAAATTCAAATGACCAAAACAATACTTCCTGTTTTGAAAATTTGAACATTAGAATTTCGAATTTGTTTCGGATTTCGATATTCGGATTTCGGATTTTTTAAAATATATGAGCATGCAAAAATTAATTATTTTGGGTATTTTAAAACAAGGCCCAAGGCATGGTTATGAAATAAAAAAGATTGTTAAGGATGAGCTGGGAGTTTTTACTTCTTTAGAAAATAAATCTATTTACTATCCTCTCAAGATAATGAAGGATCGCGGCCTAATAGAAAAACATACTGACAGAGAACAAGGCGGAGTGCTTAAGTATATTTACACTATTACTTCTCAAGGCAATAAGGAATTCTTAAACTTAGCCATGAAAGCTTTTCTTTCTCAAAGGCGGCCCTTTATTGATATCGACATACCTTTATATTTCCTACCTTACCTGGATAAGAAGGAAGTGTTTGTTCGGCTGCGCTTAAGGAAAAGGTTTTTAGAAAAGGTTAAAAGCTGGCTGGTAAATAATCTGGGCTTAAATGAAGAATTTCTTCCTCACCAAAAACTTCTCTTAAAACACCACTTAAACCTTTTGAATACCGAAGAAAGTTTTGTTGAAGAAATAATAGAGCTTGTAAAAAAAGGAGACAGGCTTTAATGCGAAAAAAAACTTTTAATGACAGCGGTAAGGCAAGAGGGTTTACTCTTTGGGAATTAATGGTAGCCGCGGCAATCTCGATCATAGCGATTGGCAGTTTGCTGATAGCTTTTATGAGCTGTATGGCGCTCAATGACGCTAATAATAGTTTGATTGTAGCCGCTAACGACGCTCAAAGCGTGTTGGAAGACGTGAAAACTATAAGTTTCAGCGCTATAGATTCTTACGCGCCGTTACAACCCGCGAATTTAGAAAATGAGATCGTTGCTTTTCAGGTAAGTTCGATTGACGCGCGGCTTAAGGAGGTAACAATAAGTGTTACATGGACTGAAAAACAAAGAAATAGAAACTTTCAGCTGTCTACCCGATTCGCTCAGTAAGAAAAAGGCGGCGGTTACGCTTGTTGAAATGATGGTTGGGGTTTTTATTTTAAGCGTACTTATTGCCGGCGCGCTGGCGAGCATGAAGGTGGGGGAGTTTTTCTTGCCTTTAAGCTCCACAAAGGTAGATTTACAGGCTAAAGCAAGAGGGATTATTGATTGGATAAAAAAAGATATCCGGCAAGCTGCTAACTGGAGCATAGCCAATAACAGCCCGTCCTCTTCCTATATTAAATTTCAACAAGTAACCGGCCTGGATACCGGCACCGGACTGTATTTATTGACCGCTGATTTTACAGAGTATATTTACGATAGCGTTACCGGAAAAATTACCCGGAATACGGTTGACGCGGGCGGGAACGCGGTAAAAAATTGGGAAGCCGGCAATATTACTCAACCCCCGTTTTACACCAGAGATTCAAGCGGTAATGAAGTTGATTTAAATAAAGATGACTTAAATAACTGCCAAAAAATAATCATTAGAATTAACGCTCAAAAACAGGTAAGAGGAGCCTTAAGTATCCCTTATGCTTTAATGACGGAGGTAAAGATAAGAAATGAATAGGAAAGGAGTTGTTTTAATCTTGAGTTTTTTCGTGATTGTGAGTTTAACTGTTTTGGCGGGAGTGGTGTTAACTAAAAGCATAAATGAAAATAACCTCGTGAAAAGGCATGTAAAGTCAATTCAGGCTTTTTGGCTTACTGAAGAAGGAATAGCGCAAGGCCTAAGAGACTTGCCTTCTACCGCGAATGTGAACGGCTGTTTATCGCAGGCCAGAGGCTGTCTTCAGGGAGATACTTGTTGTTATACGGCATCAATTTCTCAGTTAACAAGTGCTTATTACCAGATAGATTCAGTTGGAACAGTTACTTTAGGTACAGGCGGAACAGTCAGTAAGTCTTTAAGCATTATTGCTCGGGCGGAGCTTCCCAGCTCTTCTAATTTTCCTCACGCGGTTGAAGTAACCGGAGAGCTGATAATTAAAGGGCAAGCCTACACTATTAACGGAACGGTTAACGAAGGAGCGGCTTTGAGCTTTTCGGATTTGTTTGAACAAAGCAAAGAGGAAGTAAGAAGCATGGCTGATAATTTATATGAAGATACTTTAGCCGAATCTATTAGCGGAATAACCTGGGTTGATGTTTCTTCAGGCGGCGAGTTAGCAGTGTCCGGAGATTTACAAGGAGATGGGATTTTAGTTATATCCGGAGACGCGCATTTTTCAGGAACCGTTGATTTTGACGGAATAATTTATATTATCGGCAAGCTTAGAATGTCGGGAACCCCTACAATCAACGGATCGGTTTTCGCCGAAAGCGAAACCGACGTAGATACTACCATAAGCGGGCATGTAACATTAAACCATAGCTCTGAGGCAATAAGCGGAGCGTTAGTTTATCTGCAGGGAGTAACAGCGGAGATAGTTTCTTGGCGCCAATTTCAATGAGACTTATCCGCTTAAGGCGGGCTTAGCCGAATTGAATCCTGAGTACTCGAAGGATCTCTAATATGTTATATATAATCGCGACATCGATTGGAAATTTGGAAGATATAACTTTAAGAGCTTTGCGTGTTTTAGGCGAAGCGGACTTTATTTTAGCCGAAGACACGAGGAAAACAAGTTTTCTTTTAAAGCATTTTAATATAAACAAAAAAGTAATAAGTTTTTACGAGCACAACGAAGTAAAAAAAATTTCTTGGGTTATTGAGGAATTGAAAAGCGGTAAAAATATAGCTCTTGTTTCCAGCGCCGGAACGCCGACGATATCCGATCCCGGATATAAACTAATAAGAGAATGCAGGAATAATCTTATAGAGTTAACTTCTCTGCCCGGCCCCTCAAGTATTATTAACGCCTTAAGCTTAACTTCTCTTGCTCATGAAAAATTTATTTTCTTAGGATACGCGCCGCGAAAAAAAGGCCGGTTTAAAAAGATGCTTGAAAAAGTAAAAGATTTAGAGGCGGCTATTATTTTTCTTGAGTCGCCGTTCAGGCTTTTAAGTTCATTAAAAGTTTTAAAAGAGATTTTAGGTAACCGTAAAATAGCTTGTGCCCGGGAGATGACTAAAAAATTTGAAGAAATTTTGGAATTAAACATAGAGAGCGCTGTAGATCATTTTGAAAAAACTAAACCCCGAGGAGAATTTACCCTAATTATAGATAGGTTATGATACAATGTACTCGATACTCGATACTCGACGGCTCGTAAAACTAATACTGAGTGTCTAGCATCTATTATCGAGTATCGAGAATCGAGAACATGAGTTACTATAAAATTTTAGGTTTAGAAAAAGAGCCGTTTTCTACCAGCCCTGACCCGGAATTCTTTTATCAGTCAGCAGGCCACAGAAAAGCTCTGGCTAATGTGCTGATTGAAATAAGATTGCGCCGAGGCTTAAGCGTTGTTCTTGGCGATGTCGGGGTGGGCAAAACTACTCTAAGCCGTAAACTTCTTCAGATTTTAAGGTCAAAAGAAAATATTGATTTTCATATGATTTTGGATCCGAGTTTTGAATCCGAACATCTTTTTCTGCTATCGTTAGTAAAAACTTTTGGGATTGAAAATATAGGGCCTAATACCAATACCATAGATCTTAAGGAAGCTGTAGAAAGTTTTTTATTTAGAAGAGGAGTAGGAGAACAGAAAACAGTAGTTCTTCTTATTGATGAGGCTCAAAAACTTAATCTTTTATCATTGGAGGTTTTACGAATACTCCTGAATTATGAAACTAATAATTTTAAGCTTTTGCAATTAGTGTTATTAGGCCAAACAGAACTATTACCTCTGCTGGTAGATACCCCTAATATTATGGATAGGATAAGCTTAAAATATACTCTGGGGCCTTTTGACAAAGAAGATACTATAGAAATGGTTGAATTTCGTTTACGCCAGGCAGGGTATAAGGGTGCTGAAAAGCTATTTGCCAAAGGGGCATTTAGCGATATTTATGAATATACCAGGGGGTATCCCCGCCGCATATCTATGCTTTGCCACAAGGCTTTAAAGATTTTGATAATGAAAAATAAGCCTATAATTAGCAGTGATATTATAAGAGAGATTATTGATTCCGAGGTGAAATTAGGATGGCAAAGGAAAGGCCTACTCCTGAAGAGCAATTATTAGAGCTGATAGAAGATGATTCCGGAGCTAATCTCCTTAAAAGAAGAAGAAAAAAGAGCTTTTTTTTTGGCGCCGGCGGAATCAAAACATTCTTCATCAGTCTTAAGATAAGAACTTTATCAAAAATAGCTAAATTAAAAACCACTGCTCGCGGGCCGGGCCTTAAAACCTTAAATAGAATCGCTGCCGCTTTTTGCGTTATCATAGTCATTTATTCTGTGAGTGATTTTATGTTTAGGGGAGCTAATATTAAAAGAGTTTATAAAAAACTGCAGGCTGTTACCTATGAAGAGCTTCAAGAAGAACCTATAGTTGTGCCGCGTTCTTTTTTATATTATTTAGAAATGGTTCAGCGAAGAAATATTTTCAGCCCGGTAGCTTTACAGGGAGAGAAAAAACCGGAAATTCAAGCAGTTGATTTAGCCAAACTTGCTGTTGGCCTTCGGGTAGTGGGGATATCTTGGAGTAAGGCGCCGGTGGCTATGATTGAAGATACTACAATAAAGAAAACTTATTTTCTTAAAAAAGGAGATACAGTTAACCAGTTTAAGATAGAAGATGTTCTAAGGGATAGAGTCGTTCTAAGCTACGGAGGAAAAACCTTAGAACTAATGTAATATAGTAAAATTAAAAATCAAAATGTCCAATATAAAATGACAATGTAAAAATTATAATGAAAGGAGTTGTTACTAATTTTGAATTATAAAAGCAGCAAGTATGAAAAAAATTTTAACTGATTGGAAATTATTGATTGGCTTTTGCGCTTTGCTTATTCTTATCACCACCTTAGGGTTGATAGGGATTTTTCAAATACAAGCCTTAACCGGAACCATAGAAAAGTTAGGACAGAGATATTTCCCTATGCAGAAAACTACCTTGGAGATGAAGAATAGTAATAATTTGTATGCTATGGGAATTCGTAATTATGCTTTTTGGAAAGGTTCCCGCTACCTTGAAGTTGCTCGAGCTGCCGCTAACTTAAAAACTGTCCAGAAAGCGGCAGGAGAATTTAATCAACTATTAGATACCTACTCTTCTTATGCTGAGCTAAAATCGTTAAGTTTTCTGCAGGCTAAGCAATACAAGGAATGGGCTCAAAAGGTAGTGAATTCAGTCCAAGAACTTCAAGAGACCGGTGTAAAGATAATAAATTTAGTTGACCAGAATGCTGAATTTAATTTGATTAATAGGGCTATTATGCTTTTTGAGTCTCAGCTTTATAAAGTTAATGATTTTCTTGATGTTACTTTTCAGGAATTTAACCTTAAAATTATAAAAGAAGAAATTGAATTAGCTAACAGCAGGACTGCCAGGTCAGTTTTGCTGCTGCAATGGGCATTAGTCTTTGGTATTTTAATCGGAAGCCAAACTGCTGCCGCGGTTTACTTAAATCGCAGGCACGAAAGGCAGCGCCGTGAGCGGCTTGTCCGGCAAATGATTATACTGGAAGAGGAAGAACGCAAAAATTTATCTTTTCAGGTTCATGATCAAATGGGGCAGGACTTAAGCGCTTTGAGAATTTATTTAGACCTTGCTGATAAAAGAATCTTGATTAAGGATAAGGAAACAAAAAAGAACATAGCTGATGGAAAAAAAATTCTTACCGGCCTTATGAATAAGGCTCATAATATTTCCGAGCTTCTCCGTCCGCCGTCTTTGGATGAAATAGGCTTAAAAGACACAATTGCCGCTTTAGTTTTTCAGTATGAACAGATAGCGGATATTAATTTTTATTATCAAAAACCTAAAGAAGACATCCGGCTTTCCGGAGAACATTCACTTATTTTATACCGGGTAGCTCAGGAAGGGCTGACCAATATAATAAAGCATGCTCAGGCGAAAAATGTTAAAATTAGCTTGGAGCTAAAAAGTAATTTTGCTCAAATGGTTATTCAAGACGATGGGGTAGGGTTTGCTCATCAGGAGTTGGTAAAACCATTAAGCCGTAGAAAGGGCGATAGGGTTAGATTGGGGATTAAGGGGCTCAAAGAACGAATCGAGCTGCTTGGCGGAACATTAAATATTAAAAGTTCTTCAGCCAAAGGAACAAAGCTAACTATTCAGCTCCCAATATAAGAAATGCGTAGCGGCCTGCCCTTCGAAGCTTTAGCGTAGTAGGGCCAGTTAATATTATGCCTTACAAAATCATAATTGCCGACGACCACGACATTATCCGCACGGGAATAAAAAATATTCTCTATAATCACGATGAATATAAAGTAATTGCTGAGGCGGTTGATGGCGAGGATGCCTTAAAAAAAGTAGAAGAATATAAACCGGATATTCTTCTTTTAGATGTTTCTATGCCTAAAATCGGCGGCTTAGATATAATTACTCAAGTCCACCATATCAGCCCTGAAACTAAAATTTTGATTATAACTGTCCATAAAGCAGACGCTTACATAATGAAAGCTCTTAAGTCCGGAGTCCAAGGCTATCTGCAAAAGGAAAATGCCGCCGAAGACCTTTTACCGGCCTTGCGTAAAGTTACTGCCGGGGGGTTATACTTAGCTTCAACCATATCTTCTTATTTAGCTGACAAAGCTATGGAAAGGACTGAAGAAAAAAGTTCCAAAGAAACATTTTTAACCTCCCGGGAAAAAGAAATTTTACGTTTAGTTAGTGAAGGAAAATCAGCTAAAGAAATAGCCGAAACTGTTTTTATTAGCCGGAGAACCGTTGAAAATTATAAAAACACCCTCTTAAAAAAACTAAACCTGCACA
>JBDRIY010000039.1:0-12181 GCA_043815445.1 Candidatus Omnitrophota bacterium | reverse complement strand
TTTTTTATATTCACCAAATATATTTTTTCTATTAACTGAACATATATTAATAAAATAATAACCATTTAACGAATAATCGTAATTCTTTAACCGAATTTGTTTTCCGGCTAACAATTTTTGCATTTTTTGTTTTCCTATAACACTTAATATACGAAGTTCGCTTTTCCACTGCCTTTTCTCTATTTTTGCTCAAAAGAATATACTTTTTGAGAGAAATTAAAGGTTTTTAGAGCTAATACTTCGTAATTGCTCTATAATAGCATAAAATACGAACTTCGTATAATGTAAGAATCTTGGCAAGATTATTCTAAATCAGGTAATTACATATACTATTATACTTGACTTGCGCATGGAAACACATTTCTCGCGATTTGTGTAATTTAATAAAAAAACGCCATTAAGAAATATTTCGTGTTTGAGCTCTTTCCTTAGTGTATTTATTCAGAGGCGAGTTAAATATTTTAGGCGTTTTTTTATGTGCCGTAAGGCGAATTACACCTATGAGCGAAAATGTGTTTTTAGGGGTAAGTCAACTACCGAATGCTATTATGCTACCTTATATTTTAGCCAAAGAATGCTTTTGCTATTTCATAAAGGTTTAAGTCGAGAGTTTTTAATTTGGCGGTAGCTTCCTTTAATTCAACGCCTACAATGTTATTCCCTTTTAGGCTCACCATTTTGCCGAAACTGCCTGATTTAACTAATTCATAAGCTTTAGCGCCGAATCTTGTGCCTAAAACTCTATCAAAGGCAGAAGGGGACCCTCCTCTTTGAATATGGCCTAAAACAGTAACTCTTGTTTCATATCCTGTTTTTTCTTCAATCAACTTACCCAAAACATTGCCTATGCCTCCTAAACGGACGTGGCCGAATTCATCCAGTTTTTGTTCTTGTAACACCGTATCTTTATCTTCAAAAGATGCTCCTTCAGATACAACTACAATACTAAATTTTTTACCGCGCTGACGGCGTTTTTTAAGAGAATCACAAATTTCATTTAAATCAATAGGTACTTCCGGTATAAGGATGTAATCTGCTCCTCCGGCTATTCCTGAATAAGCGGCAATCCATCCAGCATGCCTACCCATAACTTCACATACCATAACTCGATTATGTGATTCAGCCGTTGTATGCAGCCGGTCAATACATTCTGTCGCGATATTTACCGCGGTATCAAAGCCAAAAGTAAAATCGGTCGCTCCTAAATCATTATCTATAGTTTTTGGTACACCTATAATATTTAAGCCTTGGCCGAATAATTTTGTAGCTACCCCCAGAGTATCTTCCCCTCCTATCGCGATTAAAGCGTCTAATCCCAATTCTTTAAAGTTTTTTTTAGCAATTTCAACACCGTTATCTATTTTATAGGGGTTAGTGCGGGATGTTCCTAAGATCGTCCCTCCTTTAGGAAGTATTCCCGAAACAGAATCTAAGTTTAAAGCTATTATATCTTTATCTAATAAACCTTTCCAACCATACTTTAAACCTATAACTTCTTGCTTTTCATTAATAGCATTACGGACAATTGCCCTTATAACCGGATTTAATCCCGGACAATCCCCGCCGCCTGTAAGAATTCCTATTTTCATTTTATCTTCTCCTTTTGTAAATTAAATAAATCCGAAGCACAAAATCCGAAATATGAAATGGTTCGACAGGCTCACCATCCTGAGCAAAGCCGAAGGGCAAATCCGAATGACCAAAATTCAAATGACCGAAACGATATTCTCTGTTTTGCCTGTCCGCCGTGGCGGGAAAATTTGAACATTAGGATTTCGAATTTGTTTCGAATTTCGATATTCGGATTTCGGATTTATTTTTTAATTATTCATAGTTTCTAAACGGAACCTTTGGTTCTAATTCTTCTTCAGAAGAAGAAGAAGAAGAAGAAGATACTTTCCTTATCTCTAAGTTAACTTTAATCTTTTTGTCCGCGCCAAGAATTGTTTGTATTTTTTCTTTAACTTTTTCCTGTATTTCTTTTATTAAATCAACTAGATTAACTTCTGTTACTAGAACTCCCTTAGCGTTCAGTTCCAGCCATCTTTTTCTTAAAACAACTTTTGGTTTAATATTGGCTATCTCTGTTCTTTTTTCAAGCATCTTTTTCAGCATATCTTCAATAGCAAATATCGTAATGCTTACACTCCCTTGAGGAGACTCAAAAGCTACCGACTTGTTCTTCTTTGAACGAGAGAAAACTGTTTGTATATAGCGTAGACAAAAAAGAGTGATTATTATACCCACGGAAAGAAGAGCAGAATGCAGAGCTGGATTTGAAAAAATATCGTTTTTCAAGTAAGTAAGCGCTACTCCGGGATCGATAAGCTTAAAAGATGAAGCAATAAGAAATGAGCCTAATGTGAGCGATAGTATTACATAAATTAAGCTAGCTAAAAAACCCATAATACCCCCTTTTTTAAATTCTAGATAAATACTAATTAACCTAATCTAACCTAAAATCCCAAATTCCAAGCATCAAATTCCAAATAAATCACAATAATCAAATTCCAAACTTGGAATTTGATTTATTATTTATTCTCCTTTAGTTCCTGAAAACTTTTCTAAGAATCCGGTATTGTATTCACCTCGCTTAAAATCAGGATTATTTATTATATTCTTACAAAAAGAAGCGGTTGTCTTTATGGGTTCAATAAGGAACTCGCCCAAAGCTCTATCCATTTTTCGAAGAGCATTCTTTCTGGTAGCCCCTTTAGTTATTATTTTGGCGATAAGAGAATCGTAATAGGGGGGAATTTTATACCCTGAATATATATGTGTGTCTACTCTAACACCCGGGCCTCCGGGAATATAACAAAAAGTAATTGCTCCCGGACAAGGCATAAAATCTTTTTCAGGATCTTCAGCATTAATCCTACACTCAATAGAAAAACCCTTAATCCGCACCTGATCTTGTTTTAAATCTAATTTTTTACCCTGAGCAATACGAATTTGTAATTTTACCAAATCTACGCCTGTAACTTCTTCGGTTATAGAGTGTTCTACTTGTATCCGTGTATTCATTTCCATAAAATAAAGGCTTCCTTGTTTATCAAGAAGAAATTCTATAGTACCTACACTTGAATAATTTATAGATTTTATGCTCCGAAGGCACATCTCACCTAATTTTTTTCTTAAATGCCTATCTACTGCCGGAGAAGGTGTTTCCTCGATGATTTTTTGATGCCTCCTTTGAATGCTGCAATCTCTTTCTCCTAGGTATATAGCGTTACCGTAATTATCAGCGGCAATTTGAACTTCTATATGCCGAGGATTTTCAATAAATCTTTCGATGTAAATTTCCGAATCGCCAAAAGCCGCCTCTGCTTCAGATTGAGCGGTAAATAAGGCGCTAATCAACCTGACATCGCTATGACAGATTCGCATTCCTTTTCCGCCTCCGCCGGCCTTTGCTTTCAATATTAAAGGGTAACCCATTTTTTTAGCCAGTTCTAAAGCTTCTTCTTTTGACTTTATGCCTCCCTTACTTCCGGGTATTATAGGCAGGCCGGCTTTACGCATAGTTTTCTTTGCCTGAACTTTATCGCCCATAAGGCGAATGCTTTCCGCTGAAGGCCCGATAAATTTTATACCGCAGGATTCACAAACTTCAGCAAAATAAGAGTTTTCAGCTAAAAAACCATAGCCGGGATGTATAGCATCACTGTCAGTTATTTCCGCGGCGCTTATGATACGGGATATATTGAGATAACTGTCGGCTGAGGATGCTTTTCCAATACAAACTGCTTCATCGGCAAATTCTAGATGTAAAGAATTCTTATCAGCTTCAGAATAGACCGCGACAGTTTTTAAACCCAGCTCTTTGCAAGCTCGGATAATTCGAATAGCTATCTCACCTCTATTAGCAATTAAAACTTTTGAAAACATCTTTGGAATAATAGTCCGTTGTTTTTAGTTGGTAATTCGTTTAAGAAACAGATATGATCTTTATCAAACAAGTTCTACTTTAATCAAGGGTTGGCCAAATTCTATAGACTGCCCGTTTTCTACCAAAATTTGAGAAACTTTTCCTCCTATTTCAGTTTTTATTTCATTCATTAATTTCATAGCTTCAATAATACAGATAACATCTCCGGGCTTTATCACGTCCCCTATTCCTACGAAAGGTTTTGATCCTGGAGAAGGCGCGCCGTAAAAGGTTCCTACCATAGGAGCTTTTACTTCAATTCCACTTTCTTTCTTCTCTTCTTTTTCTTGTTTTTCAAATACTGCCTGAGGTTGAGCGATTATCGCTGGCCCGGATGAAATATTTTTCTTTAAGCGTATTTTCTTGCCGTCTTCTTCTATTTCTAATTCACAAAGATTATTATCTTCCATAAACTTAATAAATTCTTTCAATTTTTTCAATTCCATATCTTCCCTCCCTTTCTCGATACTGATACTAGATTCTCGATACTCGTAAAGAATAAATTTTGTAAATATCTAAATTCTTATACTCTTTTTCTTCCTCCACGAGGATCGAGTATCGCGCATCGAGTATCTTTTTTATGCTTTCCCTAAATATTCTTTAGTCCGGGTGTCAACTTTTATTATATCTCCTTCATTTATAAAAAGAGGGACATTAATTATGAGATTTGTTTCCAATGTTGCCGGTTTTACGCCTGCTTTTACCGTATTTCCTTTAAATCCGGGAATGGTAGCTATCACTTTTAAATTTAAAAATGAAGGTAACTCTAAATCCAGCAATTTATTGTTATGGAATAATCCGATAAGTTCTATCTGGTCCTTAAACCACATAACTTTATCAATTACGCGTGATTTATGTAAAATTAAATCTTCGTATGTTTCTAAATCAAGAAAATAATAATGTTCTCCGCGAGTATAAAGATATTGTAATTTTCGTTTATCAACAAATGCCTGTTCAATATTGTCAGAATCACGCAAGCTGCACTCTAATATTTGAAAAGTTTTTAAATTCTTAATTTTTGCCCGGCAAAAAGCAGGGCCCCTTGCTATTTTAGTATGTTCGCAGCTAAGCACACTATAGAGCTCTTTGTTGTAGATTATCGCCATAAAAGGCCTTAAATTACCTATTGCCATTCCCACTTAAAATGTCTCCTTTATTCTTTTCCACCAACACCATATCTTCTATTCGAATACCGAACTTATCTTTAAAATATATAGCAGGCTCTATCGTAACAACCATACCTTGTTTTAGTATAGTTTTACTTCTAGGGCCGATGGTTGGCGATTCATGGACTTGTAAGCCTACTCCATGGCCTAGCCCATGGCTAAAGTATTTACCTAACCCCTGTTTCTCAATAAACTCTCGAGCAGCTTTGTCTACTTCGAAAGCTTGAACGCCATCTCTTATTTTTTTTTATTCCTAATTCTTGAGCTTTCTTTACTATCCCGTATATTTTTTTAAAAAGAAAAGGCATTTTACCCCAAAAAAATACCCTTGTCAAGTCAGCGCAATATCCGTAATACCTTGAGCCCAAATCAATTAGGAGATTTTCTCCGCCAATTTTTATATCTTTTGGTAAATGATGAGGAGAAATGCTATTTTTACCCGCGGCTACAATAGGGCTAAAGGCTAATTCATTATCACCCTTAAGACGCAAGAACCTTTCTATCTCAATGCTTAGCTCTTTTTCAGTCATTTTTTCATCAAAAATTTCTTCTATAAAGCTAAATGCTTCTTGGCTTATTTGAACCGATTTCTTAATTAACGAGATTTCTTTTTTACTTTTAATCGCTCTTGACTCTTCTATAATATCTCTATTTGCTAAAAATTCAATTTTTTCTTTATTGAGGGCCGAGCTTAAAACCTTGTATTTTAAAAAAGATATATCTTTCATTTCAAAGCCAATCCTCTTGTATCTCAATTTTTTAATTTTATTGGTGATTAGACGATAAATATCAGGCTCTTTATCGCTAACAATAAGTTTACAAGACATAAATTTTTTAGCAGCTTCTTTATATAGACAATTCGTAAAATAAATTAATTCATCCTTGGAAGCGGCCATTAAGCATCCTTGGGCTTGCGGAAATCCGGTAAGGTATGCTATATTGGAAGGATTGAATATAAGCAAAGAATCGAGATTAAGAGAGCGTAATTGCTTATTAAGAACTTTAAGCCTTTGGTTATACATAGAATTTTAAATTTTAATTTGTCATTTTGATTTTTGCACTTTAATTTTTAATTTTATAATAATGCCTATTTATATTTTTTCAATCTCTTTCTTAATATTCTCAATTCTCTGTTCAGGGTAAGGGTGGCTTCGCAAATAAAAAGGTATGCTTGCGGCACCTTTACTTTCTTTTTGAAGCATCTCAAATAAACTGATAACAGCCGCGGAATCATAGCCGGCTTTTATTGTATATTGTAAACCTAAAGAATCTGCCTGAAGTTCATCTTTACGGGAATAACCTAAACTTACCATATTAAAAACTTCGCTGGAAAGGCTTTGAGCCGAAGCCAAATCAGGGCTCCTCAAAAGAATACCGGTTAAAATAGCAAAGCCTAAACTTGCCTGAAGCCTTTTTAAACTGTGCCTGGCACAAATATGCCCAAGCTCATGGCCTAAAACAAACGCCAACTCATCTTCGCTTACTTTATCTAACAATCCCTGATAAACAAAAATATGCCCGCCAAATACGGCAAAAGCGTTTATCTCATTTTTATCTATAAGGTAAAAATGGTATTGTAAATTATTCCTATGGCTTTGCTGAGCTACTTTCGCGCCAACTCTTTCTAAGTAAGAAATTGCCTGTTGGCCTTTGCTCATCTCATTGGTTTGAACAAATCTATCGGCAACTGCCTTACCCCAGCTAACCTCAGTTTCTTCGCTAAAAAAATAATGCTCTTTTCTATCGGTTGCGGGGTTATAGACAGTTATACAGCCTGTCAAGAAAACTAAAACCAGCAAAAACTTGGTTATCTTCATCTGTTATCTTAATCTCATAGGACAGGGACTGTTGAGTTTTGCGACAGTCCCTATAGATGGTTGTAGACTAAAAGTTTCCGTTAAGAAAACCGGACAGTATCTCCATTAATAACCTTTATAGCTTTTATTTGAGTAAAATACTGTCTCTTTACTTTAAGCCTTCAATAATCCTTAAAAATACTTTTTGGGCAAAGTGCGGCCGAGGTATAAGAAACTTGCGGGCAGAAACTCTTAATTTTTGAACATCAGGGCTAATAACATCTATTCGAACAATTATCTTATTTTCAGAAATTACTGCTTTTATAATCCCTTTAGACTCATCCATAGATAATATTTCAGCTTCCATAAAAAGCATTTTATCCTTACAAAGATCCCACAAAATTCTATATTCCCCTTTTATGTTGCCTATAGCGGAATCATTACTAAGAGTATATCCGGTGGCTAATCCTGCCCCCACCACAAGAGGGACACACCCGCTTATTAATAATAAGCCTAAGCCAATAAATACATTTTTTTTCATTTCAATACCTCCCCATTATATGTTAAAAAGTTATCTATCGCATAGAGATGAGATTGATCCGCCTTAATCAAAGCCCTTACAACATAATCATAAGGGCTTTGGGTTATTTATTTTCTATTTTTTTATATTTCCTAAATAAACTCGCTACTGTATCGGTCGGCTTGGCACCCTTTTTAATCCAGTTATCATACTCAGGAATGTCAATTTTCAAGAGTTTTCTAACCGGATCATAGTGCCCTACTTGAGCCGCAAAACTTGATTCCCTCGCGTTTTTTGCCTCAGTTACTACTATCTTGTAATGTCTGCGTCCCTTAGCTGGTTTTCCTGGTTTTCTTAACCTAATTTTAAGCATTTTCTACTCCTCTTCTTGGTAATATTTTTCAGAAAAAATAAATTCTGGTTCAACTACAGGTTTATAAGGAGGAATGAGAAAAGTAGATACCTCATACAACCCTACAAAAGCTCTCCCTACAAAAAATGCCGAACCCTTTAAAGCACCTAAACAAAATCCGGCAATATCGCCATGCTCGCTATTCACCTTGATCATCTGACGGGGAACTTCCAGCCAGCAAAAACCACCATTAATTATTCCTCTTGCTAATTTACGTAAAGCATTATTATCGTCAGCATATGATGATTGCAAAAAAGATAACTGCAATAAAATTAATAAAATAAATATTTTCTTAATCATTATAACCTCCATCTTTTAAACTCTAAGTCAAATATTAAAAATTAAAAAGCAAAATGACAAATAAAAATGTAAAATTGTTTTTTCTTTAAACGCCTTGAATTCCTTTTTGAATTTTGATTTGTCATTTTACATTTTGCACTTTGATTTTTAATACCTTATTTAGAATTTTCGATGAGCTGCTATACCATCTTAAGCGCTAAAATTTGAGCTTTTGCTTTATTGATCGTTTCTGTATACTCATCTTCAGGCTTTGAATCATTAACTATGCCTGCTCCAGCCTGGACGTAGGCCTTGCCTCCCTTAAAAATAATAGTCCGGATTATTATACAGGTATCTAGCCCTTTTGTGAAGGAAAAATACCCGACAGCTCCGGCGTATGCTCCTCTGGCATTTGGTTCAAGCTCATTGATTATTTGCATTGCTCTTACTTTAGGCGCTCCGCTTACTGTTCCCGCGGGAAAACAACTCACCAAAGAAGAAAAGATATCTTCACCCTTATTGAGTCTCGCCCGGACTTCGCTAACAATATGCATTACATGAGAAAACTTTTCAACCTTCATAAATTCGGGTATTTTCACACTTGTTCTTTCAGCGATTCTTCCTAAATCATTTCTTGCTAAATCAACCAGCATAATATGTTCAGCTTTTTCTTTAGGGTCGGCTAAAAGGCTTTTTTCCAACTCTAAATCCTCTATCTCGTCTTTGCTTCTTTTCCTTGTTCCGGCAATAGGCCTGGTAACCAGCTCATCTTTTTCGCATCTCACAAGCATTTCCGGAGAAGCGCCAGCAAGCTTTATACCGGTAAAATCTAAATAAAACATATACGGCGAAGGATTAAGCCCTCTTAAATGACGGTAAACCTTAAAAGGATTCTTTTTAAAATTAGCCGAAAAACGCTGTGAAATAACGACTTGTATTACTTCGCCTTCTTTTATATATTTTTTCGCTTTTTGAACGGCAGTTATGAAATCCTTTTTCTTGAAATTAGATTTA
The DNA here is from genome assembly GCA_043815445.1 of Candidatus Omnitrophota bacterium. Taxonomy (GTDB): domain Bacteria; phylum Omnitrophota; class Gorgyraeia; order Duberdicusellales; family 4484-171; genus JBDRIY01. Next base: position 3,066 of record JBDRIY010000039.1, on the reverse strand, counting down.
ACTTCAAGCGGTAAAGGAGTAGAAGAAAGTTTAGGCAATTTATGAGGTGTAATAACATTTTTATAAATCTTTTCAATGGCTTTTTTTTCTTTTAAAAAAAGTCCATCAAGCCCTGTTTTACCTTCTAAAGCCGCGAAAGAAAGGATTTCTATCTGATTTTTCAAATGGTCAAAAATTATAAGAAATTTAGGCAGTATTAAATATGAATCGTATGTCCCTATCGAATCTTTAGGCAGTTTGCCCACCGGTTCATAAAATTTAACTATGTCATAACCTAAATACCCGACAAACCCTCCAAAAAAACGTAAATTTTTTTTAGGCGCGGCTTTATATTGAGCCATTAACTTTTTTAATTCATATAAAGGGCCTTTTTCAGTTTTAAAAACTTGAGACTTTTTTTGCTGAATATAAACTTTTTTACCTTTACTTTTAAAAGTGCATAAGGGCTTAAAACCGAGAAAAGAAAAACGGCAAATCTTTTCCTGGCCTTCTATGGATTCTAAAAGAAAACTTTCGCCCTCAATTATTTTAGACAGGCTATGATAAGCAGCTAAAGGGGTAACTTGGCCGGAAAAAAACTTATCGGATAGGCCTACTCGGTGCGAAAAAACAATAAGATTATTGTTCTGAGAAAGCCTTTTAAATTCCTTTAGTGACGGGCTAATTTCCATTTTTTTATTCTCCCTAAAAATCTGTGTCCTCTATATTCAACCGCTTAGGCCTACTCGGTCGGTGTAATCAAGGAATTTCAATAGAGCTTCCTGTAAAAACAGCTCCATTCCCCAGTATGACAAGCAACGCCTTTTTGTTCTACTTTTATCAACAAAGCGTCTTTATCGCAATCATAGTATATTTCTTTAATTTTCTGAATATGGCCGCTGGTTTCTCCTTTACGCCACAAAATCTTACGCGAGCGGGAATAAAAACAAGTTCTTTTTTCTTTTAAAGTAATTCCTAACGATTCTTTATTCATGTAAGCGATCATCAGGACGTCTTTACTTTTTTCATCCTGAACAATCGCCGCAATCAATCCATTTTTATCAAACTTTAATTCCGGCAGCTTCTTTTCTTCGTCCTTCATCCCTCGTCCTTCATCCCTCGTTTCTTTCATATTCTTACTTTTACTCCTTTTTTGTTAAGATACTCTTTAATCTCTTCAATACTAATTCGGCGGTAATGGAATATTGAAGCTGCTAGCGCCGCAGTAGCTTTTGTTTTTACGAATACTTCAAGAAAATGTTCAAGTTTGCCCGCGCCTCCTGAAGCAATTACCGGTATCTTCACTGCTTCTGAAACTGCTTTTGTCAACGGAATATCAAAACCATCTGTTGTCCCATCGCAATCCATACTAGTAAGAAGAATTTCACCCGCGCCTAGTTTCTCGGCTTTTTTGGCCCACTTTACAACATCCAAACCAGTAGGTGTCCTCCCCCCATTTATATATACCTCCCATTTATTAACGAGGGACGAGGGACGGCCGCTTCGCTGAGACGAAGAACGATTTTTTTCGTCCTTCGTCCTTCGTCCTTCGTCCTTCGTTCCCTTAGCATCTATTGCCGCAACTATGCACTGGTTACCGAACACCTTGCTAGCTTCGCTTATAAGTTTAGGATTCTTTACCGCCGCGGTATTTAATGATACTTTTTCAGCGCCGGCTAAAAGAATCTTTCTTATGTCAGAAACAGTTCTTATCCCGCCGCCAACAGCAAAAGGCATAAATACGACTTTAGCGATTTTCTCAACTAAATCTACTGTTGTCGCGCGTTTTTGATGACTGGCAGTAATATCTAAAAAAACTAATTCGTCCGCCCCCGCTTTTTCATAAAACTTAGCATTCTTTATAGGATCGCCGGCATCCCGTAAATTAACAAAATTAACCCCTTTAACAACCCTACCATTGCTTATATCTAAGCAAGGAATAATTCTTTTCGCTATCATAAGTTCGGTTTTTCTTAACAGCAGCAATAGGCCATTGTACTTTATACAGGATTCAATCCTTCGTTGCTCTCAGGACAAGTTTCGGCTAAAGATTTTTCTTCCTGTTAGGCCTACTCGGGAAAAATCTAAGTCTCATTGAGATTATATCACAACTTTCAAAAAATCCAAAAAAAACCCGCTGTTTATTAAGCGGGTTTCTAATAGAGCAATAAAAATAGCCCCAACGGGATTTGAACCCGTGTTTTCAGCTTGAGAAGCTGACGTCCTAGGCCAGGCTAGACCATGGGGCCGATTTTGTATAATTTTATCGGCAAATACAGATATGTCAATCTAAAAACGAGGGCTTAAACAAATTCAACTTTTAATTCCTTATGCAATACTCTAGCAAGTTTAATCAATGTTCGTAGAGAATAACTTTTATTATGAATATCCTCTAATCGGGATATTGTTTGCTGAGTAGTATGTAATCTTTTTGCTAATTCTTTTTGAGTTAACTTTTCCTTTTGTCTAATCTTAGCTATCTGAATGGCTAAAGAGGCATAAACCTCTTCTTCCTCAAAAGCTTCGTAAAATTCTGGATCTTTTAATTCTTCTTTTAAATAATCTTTAAACTTTACTGTATCTTTCATAATTACCTCAACCTCCTTTGCTTCTTTATAAATTCGGCCCCTCCTTTTCAAGCTTTTCTATCCATTTTACGACTTTTGCTCTAATCTTTGTTTGAAGTTCATTCAAAAACTCAGTTGTAAAACATCTTTCTTTTCTATCCTTGTAAAATTCTACCTCGTACATATATTATTCCTTAATTTAAAATATACACTATTTTTAGTGTATTGTCAACTTTTCGAATTATATTTTTATTTCGGTTAATTGGATACCCTCGCACCTTGCACTTATCTTTTTATCTTGCATTTTTCTTTGTATTTTGCATTTTTCTTTGCTAACGACTATTCACTATTCACTAACGACTTGTTTCAATTCCCTCCTTCACCTTCTCCACCACATAATCTATCTGCTCTTCCTTCAAATTATTAAAAAACGGTAAGGCAATTGTTCGCCTTACCACATCCTCAGTAACTGGAAAATCCCCTTCCTTATAACCAAACATCTTCCTATAAAAAGGTTGCA
>JBDRIY010000038.1:0-12496 GCA_043815445.1 Candidatus Omnitrophota bacterium | reverse complement strand
GGATGAGGCTGTCAGCGGAAGCTGTCATCCTTAAATGGCGCGCTATGCGAAAGGTTAAAGCATTTACCCCGTTAGAAAAAGAAGAACAATTTGGGAGGGGTTCAAAGCCCCTTCCAAATTTTCTAACGGGGTTTACTTTAATGGAATTGATAATAGTAATGACAGTCATAGCTATAATTGCTGCTCTTACTTTCCCTAACTTTCTTAATACTAAAGAAAAAGCATTGAATAATCAGGCTCAGGCAATGTTAAAATTAATCCAGGCGGCTCAAAAAGTTAATTACACAGAAGCAAACAGTTACGTTGATTGTTCAGGAGGCTTTGCGGGTGATCAGGAATCTTGCATAAATACGAATTTAAGGTTAAGTCTTACTCCTAATGGTAATAACCCTAACTGGGATTATCGAACTGACACTAATGGCTGCGCTGATTGTCAGAGAAGAGGAGCGTTGACAACTTGGCATATTTGTATTGATGATGAAGACATATCTGCCGGAACCTGTCCTTAAAAGTGTCATTATAAGGAGCCAAAACTATCTTCATAAAAACAGAGAAGCAATCTCAAAAATTAATGAAAAAGACTGTGAGTTTGGTTGAGGTGATAGTGAGCGCCTTGATTCTATCTATTGTTTTTGCCGGACTTCTCACTTCTTTTGTTTGCGCGAGAACTTATGTTAAGCGGGCAAATAAGCGTTTGGTTGCTGTTAATTTGATAAGAGGGCAGTTAAATAGGTTGAACCAAGAGGTGAGGCAGGATACCTGGGATGATAGTGTTAACGGTCAATTATGTGATGCCGCGAGTCCATATAATTTGCCTAACTATGTTATAGACGGCATAACCTATCCAGGCGGCAACAATAACTATACAGTAAATCCTGTAGTAGGCAGAGATTGTCGCCAGGTAAACGTAGAGATATTTTATCCTGATAACTAGTCTCGATACTAGATTTTCGATCCTCGATTCTCGATAATTAGATATATATCTTACGAGCTATCGAGTATTTAGCATCAAACTATCGAGGATCGTGTATCGAGTATCGAGAATTTATGAAAAAAACCCTTACCTTAGTTGAAATTATAATTGCTATAGTTTTACTGGCAGTAATTGTTTTAAGCGCCAGCGCTTTTGATTTTGTTAGCCGGGGATTTTTATATTCCGCGGACAGAAAAGCTAAAGTTTTAAATGAATTTACTTATGTCATAGATCATTTCTCTAAATACATACCTTTAGCTACAGGGCATATGGATCTTAATGATCCAAATAGTCAAGGCCTCAAAGTTGTAGGCACAACTATAATAATAAGAGCGGATATTTCAGACGGAATAACTCGCGCTCCTATAGGAACACCTGATCTTTCCGATGATCTTTGGGTTAGCTATAGAGTGAACGGTAATAATTTAGAATTTTGTTCTAATTTTGATAAATCAGCGGGTACCTGTAATATTGGTTGGGAAATCTTAACCGACCGCTTTATTGACCTTGGCTTTAGTATTAGTGATCCGGCAACGAACAGTGGAATTGTTGATATAACAAATCTTGCCTTAAGGTATGACCCAACCATTGCGGCAGACTCGCGTGATAACCCTGAGGTTACCATAGTTGATACCGGCGGCTCCCCAACTTTATCTTTTTCTTCCTCTTCCCATTCATGGCGATAAAAACAATGAGAAAAGTCTTATTGGTTATTGTTTTGTTTTTTTCTATAAGCCTAACAGTTCAGGCAGCGCCTTGTTATGGGACTAAGATGCCGCTTAAGGGGAAATTTTTTACTGAGGCCCAGTCTTATACTCTTTTTAAGAGATATTTAAAAGATAATTATGGTGAATTGCGCTCGCGCCAGCATTTTTTGGGTTTTTCTTATGGAGTTTATGATTGGTTTTCTCTTGATTTAAAAATAGGCACCGGCAATATAAAACAGCATCCTTTAGGAAGAGATGAAGCTGACTATCCTTCTTCTTTTGCCGGAGGTTATGGTTTTCGGCTAAAGCTTTGTGATAAAGAGAAGATAAAAGCGGTTGCTGGTTTTCAGCACATAAGCGTTCATCCCTATACTATTGATTTAGGAAACGAGAAAAATCAGTCGGTTCTGGACGACTGGCAGTATTCTTTATTAGCTTCTTATGATTTTAATAGATTTACTCCTTATATAGGAACGAAATGGTCAAGAGTTGATTATATACATTGGGTAGATGAGGAGAGAAAAAGAAAGAAATCGGATTTAACTAAATCAATAGGCCTTATCTGCGGATTGAATCTGCCCTTAACCGAAAAAACCTGGCTTAATTTAGAAGGCCATTTTTTAGATGAACAAGCCCTTGCCGTAAGCCTCAATTATAATTTCTAATTAACTTTCTTTTACGTAACACGTTTTGAAATAATTTCTTAAAAAGACGCGCTACGTGATACGTGCGACGTGGTACTTTCAATATTTAAAAATTAGAACAATCAGAAATTATTTAGCTGTTAGGCTTCCTTTCTTCTTTCATCAAAATAATCCAAATCAGTTAATGGCAGTATAACCGAAGTAGCTATATTTGTAAGATGAGAGGCTAAGCGTTTAAAGTGCCTGGCCATAAGAGTAAAGCATACTGCTTCGTTTACTGAAAGGCTGCTTTTTGCTAACTTTTTTAAAATTTCATCGCATTTATTAGACACATCTCTTTTGCGGCTCCAGGTTTTTATTGCCTGAGCTTGGTCAGACTCAATAAAAGCTTTTTTTGTATACTTGAAAAGTTCTAATATTTCATCTTCAATGTTGTCAAATATACCTAGATATCTTTCTTTATCAATGGGTTTATCTAAAAGTTCAGTTACCTCAAGGAGGTTTTTAGCGTAATCGCCTAAGCGTTCAGCGTCTTTTACCACGCTCATCAAAAGCAAGGAAGTGGAGACATCGTAAGAGGGCTGTAAAGCGAGGTGCTCAACTATCCGTTTTCTTATATCTTTTTCAAGGCTGTTGACATTTTTATCTATTTCATAAATTTTATCTCTTAAACCCGGTTCCTCTTTATTATCAATAAGTTTTCGGCAGACAGAGGTAAACATAGTTTCAGCATCATCAAGCATACTTTTAAAATCTTCCAATACTTGAGTTAAAAAATCCTTACCTTTCCAGAATTGCAGTAAATTATTAAACATAGTTACCTCCTCAATGAGACTTACGTTTTTTTAGAAAAACGTGTAGTCGAATTGAATTCCGGCGAGCGTTGAGGGAAATCCCGCAGGGATTTGCATCAACATTCCCCGCGAGCCGGAACAATATTTGTACTATTTATTCAAATAACTCTCACCTAAATAATTTAGAAACCATAATTAGTATCCCCGGAATTATAAAAAACAAAGTTAACACATATATTAGGACATAACGCCGCTTTCTAAAAGCAAGATTTCCTAAATTTCGGGCTAAAAATATAGGTATTTTTCGTAAAGACTTAAAAGGATAAATACAGCAAACACCTATCATATTAAATATAAAGTGAGCAAAAGCTACAGTAACCGCGCCGATATTTCCTGTTGCGAATGAAGCGAGAATAGCAGTTACAGTTGTTCCAATATTAGCGCCCATAATAAGGGGAAACATGGTTTCAACTGTAAGAATTCCCGCGGCGATAAGCGGGATCATCAAAGCTATAGTTATTGAACTGCTTTGAACTATAGCAGTAAAAATAAGCGATGTAAAAATGGCCAATACTCCATGTTTGCCGATAATATTACTTAGAACAATTTCCGCTCTTGTTGCTACTAAAGAGCGCATAAGCTGGACAACAAAATATAAAGAGAGGAATAAGAAAATAAAAGAAATAATTAACAATATGATGTAATGTAGATTGTTAAACAAAGGAAATTCAGCAACAGTATTTCCTATAAAAGCTATAACAGGCTCTGTAGCCAATTTTATAGGGCTGGTAAACTTAATTCCTCCCATATTGATAAATATATTACTCATAATAGACGCGGTTTTGCTTAATAGTCCAAACATTAGCTCAAGGGGAAAGAGAATGCATACACAGGTAATATTAAAAAAGTCATGCACTGTTCCGCCAGTTATAGCCCTTCTAAATTCTTCTTTTCTGCCGACATGGCCTAAGGAAACAAGAGTGTTGGTTATGGTTGTCCCAATATTGGCGCCCATAATTATCGGGATAGCGTTTGTAACAGTCATAATTCCCGAGCCTACTATTCCTACAATAATAGAAGTGGTGGTGGAGGAGCTTTGAACAATACTTGTGGCTAATATTCCTATGAATAATCCGATGAAAGGGTTTGAGGTAGTTTTGATTAGGTTTTCGGCAAAATCTTTACCAAAGCCTTTGAATGCCGCGCCCATTAAACCGATGCTGACTAAAAATAAATAAACAAAAGCAAGGACAGAAATTATTTTAAGGGGAGTTTTAAATGAATCTTTTCGCATAATCTGAATGGTGTCATTATATATAAAAAAGGGAATTGTTGCAAGATTTTATTTTTTAAAGTATAATCAATGAGACTTGGACTTTTTCAAGGCGAAGCCGCATAAAAAGGCCGTAGTCGAATTGATCCTGAGCGAGTGAAGCGAGCCGAAGGATCTTGGATTTTACTATGAATATAAAAAAAGAACTTTTTGCTTTACTAAAAAAAGAGGCGTTTTTCAAGAAGAGGATTAAGCTTTCTTCAGGGAAAATCAGTAATTACTATATAGATGTCCGAAGGGTAAGCTTATCTCCTAAGGGAATTTATTTGATTTCAAATCTTATTTGGCGCGCTATAAAAGATGATGAAATTGACGCTGTTGGCGGGCCTACCTTAGGCGCTGACCCTATTGTTGCCGGAATTTATTTTCTCGCTTATAAAGATAAAAAGAAATTAAAAGGTTTTTTAATCCGTAAATCTCCTAAAAAACACGGCCGCCAAAAGCTTATAGAGGGCCAGGAGCTTAAAGCCGGAGATAAAGTTATTATAATAGATGATGTTGCCACCAGCGGTTCGTCTTTAATTAAAGCAATAGATGTTTTAAAAAAAGAAAAGGTAAGGGTTGTTAGGGCAGTTACTGTTATTGACAGAGAAGAAGGAGCTAAGCAAGCCTTGCTGAAACTTGGCTGCCCCTTAACAGCTCTTTTTACCAAGACAGACTTTCTCGTTAAATCTTCTAAATGTTAAAAAAAATCTCGCCCTATGCCCTAGGCGCTATGCTCTCTGCATTTTTGTTGTGCGGCTGTTATACCACTGAATATAATACTGCCGCTCATAGTCAGAATGTCTTTTTTTATTCTACAGATAGAGAAGTTGCTATGGGCCAAAATATTGCCCGAAAGATATCTGAAGAGTTTAAGCTTTCCGCTAATTCTAATGATATTGAAAGGGTTAACGCCGCGGCTGAAAAAATAACAAAGTTTATAGATAGACAGGAAATTAATTATTATTTTTATATTATTGAAAAAGATCAAGAGGGAAAAAGCCAGATAAATGCTTTTAGTGTTCCCGGAGGATATATTTATATATTTAAAGAGCTTTTAGATTTGTTAGATGAAGAGGAGCTTGCTTTTGTTTTAGCTCATGAAGCCGGGCATATTGCCAGCCGGCATCAGATAAAAAGGCTTCAGGCCGCTATGGGTTATAATCTTTTAATGGCTGCTTCAACCACAGTTGACGCCGGGCCTGAATTTAGCAGGGGGCTGTCTTTTGCCCTTGTCCAACTTTTAAGCGCTTATTCCCGCGAAGATGAGTTTAATGCTGATGGACAAGCAGTCAGATATTGTAAAGCAGCTGGTTTTGACCCTAAAGCAGGTATTGAGGTGTTAGAAAAGCTTTATAAGGAAGGCAAGAAAAAAATCAGGCCTATTTCTTATTTCAGAACTCATCCTTACACTGCCCAGCGAATTCGCCAGATAAAAGAAATTCTACATTTACCCTTAGACGTTGAGGATTATATTAATTAGATGCTCGATGTTCGATGCTGGATGCTGGAAAGATATATTAAGGATATTTGGTTGACAAAGGCGGCGGCTGGTTATATATTTGTGCTATTGATTATTTTATTTCAGCCCTCGTGGTGGAATTGGCAAATCCGCCAGAGGCGGACAGAGGCTGCGCTAATTTTTTAGCCGAAGTGGTGAAATTGGCAGACACGCAGCGTTCAGGGCGCTGTGAGCGTAAGCTCGTGAGAGTTCAAATCTCTCCTTCGGCATTTTTGGAGAGGTGGCCGAGCCCGGTTTAAGGCGCCGGTCTCGAAAACCGGTTCTCATTCGTGAGACGGGAGTTCAAATCTCCCCCTCTCCGCGGCTTCATCGCGCTGACGCGCGTTTCCTCGATTATAGATTTTAGCCGAAAACAAACCTATTTGCCCGCATATCCCGATTTCATCAGGATATGCCTCGAGTATATTTCGTACCCAAACAGTAGTGGTTCGCATGAAGCCTCATAAAGGGGTTCCACTCCTTTCTGACGCTACGCTAAAAGATTACTCATAGAAGAATCATACGCTCCGCTGTTAATCCCCGAGGTGTAGCGAAGAAGAAACTTTATTTCGAGAGCTTAAGCTCAAAATCGTAAATTTTGCGTTATTTCCATCTATATAGTAAAAAACAGTTAATATTTTAGTGATTGACACTAATTCTAAAGAAAAGTAAAATATCAGTCAAAAATAATAAAATTGTATAATATCTAAAAAATGAAACTAATAAAAATACCTCAACAAGCTAATACCAATTATAAGGATGGAGCTTAAACCGCCTGAGCCGTTGCTAAAGGCTTTAAATTGGGCATTATGGGAACTTGTTGGTAATGCCGGTTTGCATGGTTATAATATGTATAAGAAAAAAAATGTAGATTATCCCATGCCAGTATATTTTTGCGCGTTTGATTATAAAAAATTTATTGGCATGGCAATATTAGATGTCGGCCGAGGCATACAGAAGTCATTTTTGGAATCTGGCAATGATAAATATAAGGGTATTTCAAATTCAGACGCATTGGCCTTATCAATTAAGGATGAAACAACATGTGATTCTCAGGGAAGCGCTGGAATGGGTTTGTTTGGTTGTGCCGAAATTGCTAAGCAGGCAAAGGGAGAATTAATTATAATTTCAGGGCCTAATAAATTGATCATTTCTATGTGAAAGCATCTTTTGGAAGTGTGCCGCCGGAAGATGAAAAGCTTGCGCGTGCTTTCTTAAAAAGCTGTGAATTTATTTTAAGCTCACCTAATCTTTATAATTCATTAGGAGTTGGAACAACACAGCTATACAATAAAAGAGTTGTTTATAACCATAAACGGCATGGATCGTTTATACTGGGAGGAAAAGTGTTTGATTTTCGTTTAAAACATAAATTTCCTAAAGATTTGTCGAGAGTGTTTTTGTTTGTTGACCTTTTGAATAATTTAAATGAATTAGCGGAAGATAGGGAAGATGTTTTGAGAAAAGTTAAAGAAAAAGTTTTGGAAGAACCTGAAGCACAGATGAAGAGAGCTGTTAATGCGTATGCAGGGGAAAGAACAAAAAATTTGTTTAATCAATGGATATCGGAGGAATCTTTAGCGCATGTCTGATTATCTTCATAACCATCCTGAGTTTGAACAACTTCTAAGAGCTGTAGAACATAAAAAAGGTATCGATAGTAGTCTGATAGAAAAAGATTACTGGATCATGCATGTCTTGTATGGCTTACAACAAGGTAATTTTGATTTTGAACTTAAAGGAGGAACTTCGTTATCAAAAGGTTATGGGATTATCCATCGTTTTTCCGAGGATATAGATATTCGCATTGAACCTCCTGCGGATATGGATGTGAAGATGGGAAGGAATCATACAAAACCTGCTCACTGTGAAAGCCGTAAACAATATTACGATTGGTTGGTAAAGAATATCAAGATTGACGGAATTAATAAAATTATTCGTGATGCTGAATTTGATAATGAAACTTATTTTAGCGGAGGTATTCGGCTTTTTTATCAATCCACGTTTCCCGCTATAGAAGGCTTGAAAGAAGGAGTTTTATTAGAGGCTGGTTTTGATGATGTAACACCTAATGAATTGATAACGGTCAGTTCATGGGCTCTAGATTTTGCACAGAAGAAGGAGGCGGATGTTGGAGACAATAAAGCCTATGATGTGAAGTGTTATCATCCTGGGTTTACCTTTGTTGAAAAATTGCAGACGATTGCAACCAAGTTCCGTCAACAGCAAGAAACAGGAAAAATGCCTGCTAATTTTATAAGGCATTATTATGATGTTGCATGTCTCTTAGGTAACGGCATTGTTCAAGGGTTTATAGGAACACAAGATTATAAAGAGCATAAGAATAAAAGATTTCCCAGAAAAGAGAAAGAACTTCCGTTATCTGAACAAGAAGCTTTTTTGTTAAATGATTCAGAAATGAGAGAACTATTCGAAAAAGAGTATAAGAAAACAGCTGCATTGTATTATCAGGGGTAAATATCGCTGACCGATATCTTGAATAAAGTGTCAAAGAATTTAAATAGATTGTAGGTTATAAATAATAAATAAAAGGGAACTGGCTCTATTCAAATCCTTGACAGACAAGCATTATTTCCATGTAGTCTTTTCAAACAATTGATTGACAGAATTTGTTACATATGGTATATTTAGGCTAAGAGTGAGATAAAATGAAGATATTTAATAAGAAATTGGGAGCGAGGATAAGGAAGCTAAGGGATGGTTTTAAGCTGTCTCAGGAAGATGTGGCTAAGAAATTAGGCATTAGCAGGGTTTCTCTTTCGCAGATAGAAAATGGCGGGAGAAAAATGACTGCTGAGGAAGTGGTTAAATTATCAGGTATGTTCAAGGTTGATACTGATATTTTATTGGATTTGAAAAAAGATATGAAAGTAACTATTGAAAAAGAACAGGGTTGTAGCATAGACGCGCCGAAATCAGATATAAGGATAAGCGTTCCTCAGAAAAACTTAAGTAAGTTTAAAGAGGTACTTTTGTATGTGTTGAATAAGATTGGCTCTAAGCCGAATATTGGGGAAACTGTTTTGTATAAATTGCTTTATTTTATTGATTTTGATTTTTATGAAAAATATGAGGAACAGCTTGTCGGCGCGAGCTATATTAAAAATCATTATGGGCCGACTCCGGTTGAATTTAAGGAAATTATAAATGAAATGAAAGATAAAGACCTGGTTGAAATTCAGAATCAGTATTTTCAATATCCTCAGAGGAAATATCTTCCTTTAAGGCCGCCTGATTTATCTTTATTAAAGGCTAACGAGATAAAGGCTATTGATGAGATACTTGAAAGATTATCTGATATGAATGCCAATCAGATAAGTGAGTATTCACATGGTGATGTGCCTTGGAAAACAACCGATGACGGTGAAATCATCGATTATGAATCAGTATTTTACCGCGCTGTGCCCTATTCAGTAAGGAAGTACGGCGAAGATGAAGAAGATATTTAATGAAGTTAATCAGCTATCAGAATTTCAGAAAGATTTAAAGAGGCTTTCCAAAAAATATAAAACCCTGCCGGAAGATTTAGAAACATTCATAAATACTCAGTTAAAGCTATTTCATAAATTAGATATAGATAACGGCGGAGTTGTCCGCGTTTCTGATTCGAATGTTGAATATCCTCACATTTATAAAGCTAGGCGATTCGCTTGTAAATCATTAAAAGGCGGAGGAGGAAGAAGCGGTATCAGGGTTATTTACGCGTATTATCCTAACGAGGATAAGATTGAATTCGTGGAGATTTATTACAAAGGTGATAAGGCGAATAAAGACAGACAGCGAATCTTAATATATTATAAGAAGAAAGTATGAGAATGGCTAAAGGTGTTTAGGCGGGTGTAGACATATTTAACCAGTTAGCCTAACAAGTGAAAGGCAAAATTCTTTGATTTGCTGAGATTATAGTGGTATAATTTTTATCTGATGAAGAAAAAAATGTTAAAATTAGGTAAGGTTAGTTTAGGCTCTGGAGCGCGGATAGTTTTGGTTATTCCGGGCATAAAAGATTTTAGTATAATAAATAAAGCTAAAGCTGAAGGGGCGGATATTTTAGAGCTTAGGTTTGATGAATGGGGAAATATTCTTATTCCTGAGGTTGTTAAGACAGTCAAGATAATACAGAAAAAGGGTTTGCCGCTTATCGGAACAATTAGGAGTATAAGGGAAGGCGCTAAAAAAAGATTTTCTGAAAAACAAAGACTTGAATTGTTTGAAGCAATCATTCCCTTGGTGGATGCTGTTGATATAGAATTAAGTTCAGAACTGATTCGGGATAAGGTTATAAAAAGGGCAAAAGAAAGCAAGAAAAAAGTTATTGTGTCTTATCATAATTTTAAGAATACGCCTTCAGACAAAAGCTTGAGAAGTATAATTCATAAAGCAAAAGCAAAAGGCGCGGATATAGTTAAAATTGCCGCCTTAGCCAAAAATCAAGACGATATTATAAGGCTTCTTGAGCTAACTTTAGACTGCCGCGATAAAAATTTAATAACTATTGCTATGGGCAAAAAAGGGGCAATTTCCCGAGTATTATTTCCTTTAGCCGGATCTCTTCTAACTTACAGCTGTATAGGCAAACCCTTAGCCTCCGGCCAGATTCCGCTTGATGAATTACGCCGGCAATTATATAAATAGGGACAATAGCACTAAGTTTATTTTGTTATTTATGTAATAATGAATATCGTAGGGTGCCGGCCTATATATTCGCTTCTACAGTTAAAATAAGGAGCAGTATGAAAGAGCAAAGAAGGTATAAAAGAGTAAAGTTAGGCGTGAAAGTTGAGTGGGAAAAGATTCCTGTTAAGTCGGGCAGTAGCACATTAACTTCGGGTATGTCTATGAATATTTCTAAAGGCGGTATTTGTATAGCAATGGATAAAAAAGAGGTAGAGCAGGGAGATATTCTGCATCTCACTTTTAAACTGCCGGAAGAAGAAGAAATCACTTCAAAAGCCGAAGTGCAATGGGTTAAGGAAAATTTTGTAAATTTTCGTGATGAACAAGGTAAAAAATATGATGTGGGGATTAAATTCTTAGAAATTTCCGACAAGGATAGAGAAAAGATAGAAGAATTTGTTTTAATGCATCCCTAGAAGAAGTTAATTAAAGCTTGTAATAAAATCTTTTATTGCAGGGTTAAAGAAATCTGGTATAATTAATTTTCAGTAAGAAAATTTATTAAAAAATAAGGCTTTTTATAAGTTGCCGAGGTAGCTCAGACGGTAGAGCGAGGGACTGAAAATCCCTGCGTCAGGGGTTCAATTCCCTTCCTCGGCACTTTGTTTATGGTTATCATGTGAAGCTAAAAGTGAATAAAATATTAGCTTTTCTGCCTATATTTATACTCATTCCTTTTTTCAATGCCTTTCCTATTTTTCGTCAAGTTAGGGGTATAGAAGATGCTTATATAAAAAGAGTGGCTGTATCTGAATTAAACCCTGAATTGGTTTATGCTGCTTCTAAAAATTCTCTTTATAAAAGCATTGATGGCGGAGATACTTTTCAGAAGACAGACACATTCAAAGATGAAGAAGTCCAGCATCTTTTTTTCGATCCTTATTCGGCTGACACATTATACCTTGCGACCTTGCGTCATATTTTTAAGATAACTGATAAAACTGAAAAAATATTTTCTTCTCTGAACGAAGAAGATATTCTAACTGTTGCTAAATTCAAGGAACAAATTTACGCGGGAACGGACAATGGGATTTATTTTGCTTTTGAAGATACTTTGAATTGGCAGAAGTTGAAGGGATTAGAAGAAGAAGTTTCAGTTTATTCTATTACTTCAGGTGTAAAAAAGATTTATTTCGCGGCCAGTGAAGGAGTCTATTCACTGGATGAAGAAGAAAAAATTAAAAGTGTGTTTACAATAATAAGAGAAACAGATGAGGATGACGATTTAATTCGCGATGTAATTAAAATTGACCTTTTTGATAAAGATAGAGTCTGGCTGGGAACAAATAAAGGGTTATTTATTTCAGAGAATAAAGGATTAACCTGGGAAAAGTTATATCCGCAAGGGCTGGGTAGTTTATTTATCCATTCTCTCTCAAGGACAAGATTAGAGAACAACGGGCTTTATTTAGGCACTAATAAAGGTTTTTTCAGAATTAATTTAGAAACTTTGGCTTCTAAGCAAATTTTTGAAGGTTTATATACTTCAGAAGTCCTTTGGGTTGAATTTAGCCCTAAGGGAGAAATTTATCTGGCAACTCCCAAAGGATTATTTAAGAATGATTATTTTACCTTGTCTTATCAGTCAAAAAGTTTAGAAGAAATACTAAAATTAAAAATTGAACCTTCCATACAGGAAGTTCAGGATACAGCTTTAAGATATAATGAAATTCATCCTGATAAAATAAGAAATTGGAGCAGGGTTTTAAAATTTAGAGCGTTGTTTCCTACGGTGAGCTTGGATTACGATAAAACAGTTGATTATGATGCTGGCGCTGATAAATATTATATAGGGCCTTATGATTGGGGGGTTTCTTGTTCCTGGAATATCGGAGATTTAATTTGGAATTCTTATGAAGATGAT
>JBDRIY010000037.1:0-6869 GCA_043815445.1 Candidatus Omnitrophota bacterium | reverse complement strand
GCAAAAACATTTCTGAACAAGTTGATAAGGTAATAGAAGCTAAAGGTAAGTATGTTTTTCCCGGCTTTATTGATTTGCATACTCATTTACGTTCTCCCGGCGAAGAATATAAAGAGGATATTTTAAGTGGTTCGTTGGCCGGAGTCCGGGGCGGGTTTACTAAGATTTTTTGTATGCCTAATACTATGCCGGCGATAGATAATGAAGAAGCGGCAGAGTGGGTGGTTAAACAAGGCAGGCAGGCAGGGCTTTTAGATGTTTATCCAATAGGCGCGATAACTAAAAATAGGCAAGGTAAGGAATTAACCGAGTTTGGGCTTTTAAAAAAAGCCGGATGTATTCTTTTAAGCGATGACGGCTCGTCAGTCGCTGATACTTTGCTTTTAAGGAAAGCTTTAGAATACGCGAAAATGGATAATATGCTTATTGTTTCTCATTGTGAAGATAAACAGATTTCTAATAACGGAGCAATGAGAGAAGGGTTTATATCATCTAAATATGGAATTTCCGGTATTCCTGATATTTGCGAGAGTCTAATTGTAGCCAGAGATATTGAGTTGGCAAAATATTTAGACGCGCGAATTCATTTAGCTCATATAAGTACTGCTAAAAGTATTGAGATTATCAAGCAAGCTAAAAAACAAGGAGTTAAGATTACTTGCGAAACTGCCCCGCATTATTTTATTTTAACTGTGGATGATGTTGAAAAAAGTAATTTTGACAGTAATTTTAAAGTTAACCCTCCTTTGGGGGATAAAAAAGATGTAGAGGCGGTTAAAAAAGCTTTAGCCCAGGGAGTTATTGATTGTGTAGCCAGCGACCACGCCCCTCATTCTTTAGCCGAAAAAGAGCTTTGTTTTGAACGCGCTCCTTTTGGTTTTATTGGTTTAGAGCTTGCTTTTTCTTTGGTGTATACTTATTTAGTTAAAGAGGGAGTTATTAAACTTGAGGACGCGGCTAAAAAAATGTCTGAGAGCCCAGCTGGTATAGCCGGCCTTAAAGATTGCGGGCGAGTTCAAGAAGGTTGGGCGGCAGATTTAGCTATAGTTGATTTAAATAAAAAATGGCGTCCCAGCCAAGACAACATTATTTCAAAGTCTAAAAATACGCCGTTCTTGGGTTGTGAGCTGGAAGGGGTAGTTGATTACACTATATATAAAGGTAAGGTTGTCTATATAAAATCGGACGTCTGACGTCCGATTTTTGGGCGGCAGATTTTGTATGTCTGGTGAGGGATAAATAATGGAATTTGTAGCGGATTTACATATTCATTCTAAATATTCGCGGGCAACTTCTCCCAGCATGGATATTCCTAATTTAGCTAAGTGGGCTAAGCTCAAAGGTGTCCAGCTTGTAGCTACAGGGGATTTTACTCATCATCTTTGGGTCCAGGAGCTGAAGAAGTATCTTAAGCCGGTTGAAGGTAAGGGCTTATATACTCACGAAGGCGTCCATTTTATTTTATCCGCGGAAATTTCCAGCATTTATTCTCAAGACGGTAAAGTTTACAGAGTCCATAATGTTTTTTTAGCGCCTTCGTTAGAGATAATAGAAGAAATAAATAAAATGCTTTCTTTCCACGGTAATATAGCTTCGGACGGACGGCCTATTTTAGGGATGAGCTGTATAAAATTAGCTGAAGAGATTTTTAAAATATCAGAGGATATTATGCTTATCCCGGCGCATATTTTTACTCCTTGGTTTTCAGTGTTTGGGTCTAGGTCGGGGTTTGATTCGCTTGAACAGGCTTATGGGGAATATACAGAGAAAATTACAGCTTTGGAAACCGGGTTATCAAGTGATCCCGCGATGAACTGGATGATTTCGGCATTGGATAAGTATTCTTTAGTATCTAATTCCGATAGCCACTCGCCTTCGCGCATTGGCAGAGAGGCTAATGTTTTTTATTGCGAGATGAGTTATTGGGAAATAAAAAAAGTTTTAGAAACCAAAGATAAGAGTAAGTTTTTATATACGGTAGAATTTTTCCCTGAAGAAGGAAGGTATCATTTTGACGGGCATAGAAATTGTAATGTTCGGTTTTCTCCCCAAGAGACAAAAAAGCATAAGGGGATATGCCCTTCTTGCGCTAAACCTTTGACTAAAGGAGTATTATACCGGGTAGAGGAATTAGCGGATAGGCCTTATGGGTTTGTTCCTGAAAATGCTATTGGTTATAAAAGTATGGTTTCTTTAGACGAGATAATTGCTGAAGTGAAAGGAGTGGGCAAGGCCAGTAAGGCTGTTGAAAAAGAGTATATGGAGGCAATTTATAATTGCGGCCCGGAGTTTAATATTTTGATAAAAGCTTGCTTAGAAGATTTAGCCGGCCGCCTGCCGGAGAGAATAATTGACGGCATTAGAAGAGTAAGAGAGAAAAAAGTTCAAGCTATTCCCGGTTATGACGGGGAATATGGGATAATAAAAGTATTTGGCGAAGAAAAAGAATATAAAAAACAAAGCCAAATGTCTTTATTCTAAACTCGACATACGATATGCGATATACGGCTCACCGCCCCCTTAGCTCAACGGATAGAGCGTTGGCCTCCGGAGCCAAAAATGGAAGTTCAATTCTTCCAGGGGGCGCCATAAATAATTGGTAAAGAATGTAAAAATTAAAGATTAAAAATCAAAATGACATATTAAAATTCAAAAAAAGTGAGGAGGAAGAATGGCGAGACGCGCTGATATTAAGAAGATTTTAATTATAGGCTCGGGGCCGATAATTATCGGGCAGGCTTGTGAGTTTGATTATTCGGGGACTCAGGCTTGCAAGGCTTTAAAGGAAGAAGGCTATGAGGTGGTTTTAGTTAATTCTAATCCGGCTACTATTATGACTGACCCGGATATGGCCGATCAAACTTATATTGAGCCTTTGACTATGGAGAGTGTTGAAAAGATTATTGCCAAAGAAAGGCCTGACGCTTTGCTTCCTAATTTGGGAGGGCAAACTGCGTTAAACCTTGCTGAAAGCTTACATAAAAACGGCGTTCTGAAAAAATACGGAGTTGAGATTATTGGGGTTAAAGCTGAGGCGATTGAACGCGGAGAGGATAGAATTATCTTTAAAGAAACTATGGCTAAAATCGGAGTGGAAGTTCCAAGATCTGAGCCTTGTTATTCGGTTAAAGAAGCTGAAGAAATAGCCCAAAAATTTAAATATCCGGTTGTTTTGCGGCCGGCTTATACTATGGGAGGGACAGGCGGAGGAATAGTTTACAACGTAGAAGAACTTCGCGTAATTGCCGCGAGAGGCCTTGCTGCCAGCCTTATTAATCAGGTTTTAATTGAAGAGTCGGTTTTAGGCTGGGAAGAGCTTGAGCTTGAGGTAGTAAGGGACCAAAAAGGGCAGAAAATTACAGTTTGTTTTATTGAGAATATAGACGCTATGGGTGTTCATACCGGCGATAGTTTTTGCGCGGCGCCTATGTTAACAGTGCCCGCGGAATTGCAAAAACGTATGCAGGATATTTCCTATAAAATTGTTGACGCTATCGGAGTTACCGGCGGAACAAACGTTCAATTCGCGCATAATCCCGAAGATGACAGGCTGGTAGTTATAGAAATTAATCCCCGAACTTCGCGGTCATCAGCTTTAGCGTCTAAAGCAACGGGTTTTCCAATTGCCCGTATTTCAACTAAGCTTGCCGCGGGGATTACAATGGATGAGATTCCTTATTGGAAAGAAGGAACGCTTGAAAAATACGCGCCAAGCGGGGATTATGTGGTAATAAAATTCGCCCGTTGGGCTTTTGAAAAATTTCCCAAAGCAAAAGATATTTTAGGGACTCAGATGAAAGCTGTTGGCGAAGTAATGAGTATAGGCAAGACGTTTAAGGAGGCTTTTCAAAAAGCGATTCGGTCGCTCGAAATAAAAAGGTATGGTTTGGGAGTTGAAAAATTCAAAGCGTTGACTGTAGGCGAATTAAAGGAAAAAGTATCTACGCCTTCAAGCGAGAGGATATTTTTAATCTATGAAGCTTTACACAAAGGAATTTCAGTTGACGAGCTTCATAGGTTAACTTATATAGGTAAATGGTTTTTAAATGAGATAAAAGAGCTTGTTGATTTTGAAGAAGATTTGATTAAATTCGGCTGGGCAGGCCTGAGGAATGAACAGCTGGCTAAGGCTAAGGAGTGGGGTTTCTCAGACAAGTACTTAGCGGGAATTTTTAAGATAGAAGAAAAGCAGGTGAGAGAGAAAAGAATTTTGATTGGAAAATTCGGGAGGTACGGCGCGGTTCCGGTAAGCGGAGTGGAAAACGCGGCATATTATTACTCTACTTATATTGGAGAAGATAAGGTTCCTGTTTCAACTAATGAAAAGAAGATATTGATTTTAGGCGGCGGGCCTAATCGAATCGGCCAAGGAATAGAATTTGATTATACTTGCGTGCACGCGGCTTTTACTCTGCGGGATGAAGGTTATGAAACAATTATGGTTAATTGCAACCCGGAAACTGTTTCTACGGACTATGATACTTCTAACAAACTTTATTTTGAACCATTGACAGTTGAAGATGTTTTAACTATTTATGAAAAAGAAAAACCTCAAGGAGTGATTGTCCAGTTTGGCGGCCAAACTCCGCTTAATATCGCTCAGGAGCTAAAGGATAATGGAGTACCTATCTTAGGGACTAGCCCTGAAAGTATTTGTTTTGCCGAAGACAGGGAACATTTTAGAAAAAAGATGATTGAGCTAAATATTCTTCAACCGGAAAGCGGAGTTGCCCGTTCGTTGGAACAAGCTTTAAAGATTGCCGAGAAAATCGGTTACCCTCTTATGGTTCGGCCTTCGTTTGTTCTTGGCGGCAGGGGGATGGAGATAATTTATGACGAGCAAATGCTTTGCCGTTACGCTAAGGAAGCTATTGACGTGAGTCCGGAGTATCCGATGCTTATTGATAGATTCTTGGAAGACGCGGTTGAAACAGAAGTTGACGCTCTTTGTGACGGGGAAGATACTTTTGTTACTTCCATCATGGAGCATATAGAATTAGCCGGGGTACATTCAGGAGATTCAGCTTGTGTTATTCCTTCAAGAACAATAAAGGAAGAGCATTTAAAAACAATAGAAGAGTATACGGATAGAATCGCCAAAGCTTTAGGGGTAGTGGGGCTTATGAATATTCAATACGCGATATGTGATGATAAGGTATATATTTTAGAAGCTAATCCCAGAGCTTCGCGCACGGTGCCGTTAGTTTCTAAAGTTACCGGGATGCCTATAGCCCGTATAGCGACTTTACTTATGCTGGGAAAAAAGATAAAAGATTTTCCGGAATTGAAAAAGGAGAAGCTTCCTTACGTAGGAGTTAAAGAGGCGGTTTTTCCTTTTAATATGTTTCCCGAAGTTGACCCCTTACTGGGGCCGGAGATGAGAGCGACCGGAGAAGTTATGGGAATTGCCGCTACTTTCGGGCTTGCTTTTTATAAGGCTGAAGAAGCCGCGGGCTCAAAACTTCCTTTAGAGGGCAGCGCGTTGTTAACGGTCGCGGATAAAGATAAGGAAGAGCTTTTGCCCATAGCTAAAAATATTAAAAATTTAGGGTTTAATATTTATGCTACGGAAGGGACAGCCAAATTTTTAAAAGAGAATAATATTGAAGCTCAAGAGATAAAAAAGATTCATGAAGGCCGGCCTAATATAGCGGACGCGATAAAAAATAAAGACATTAATCTGGTTATAAATACTCCCGTAGGCAGAGAAAGCAAGTATGACGACAGTTATATCCGGATGATGGCTATACAGCATAAAGTTCCTTATATTACTTCAATGGCGGCGGCTCAAGCAAGCGTTGAAGGAATTAAGGCGATGAAAAATTCTAAGGTTGAACCGAAATCCATTCAGGATTATCATAAAGATATTTCAAAAGTTTCAAGCCGCAAGTTTCAAGCCGCAAACGAGAAAGAAAAATGCTGAATAAAAAAGAAATTAATCAATTGATTATGTGCAGGGACAGGTCCCCGTGCCTGTCCGATACTTGTTCCCGCTCGTTAATCGAAAACTATATCAATCTGGATAAACAGTTAACCCCTAACGGATTTGACATAACCGTAGGCAAAATTTTCGAGTTTGACAGCGCCGGTGCTCTTGATTTTTCTAATTCTGAAAGGATGTGCCTGAGGGTAAAGAGAAGATGCCGATAAGGAAAAACTCTGAAGATAAGTACGGCTGGTGGGAGTTAAAGCAAGGTTCATATAAGGTTAGAACCAACGAAACAGTAAACTTACCGAATAATTTAACCGCTTTGGGGTTTACTCGGACGTCTGTTCTTCGCATGGGCGCGTTAACTCAGAATGGAGTTTGGGATGCGGGATTTAAGGGCAAGGGCGAATTTATTTTAACTGTAGGAAATCCTTACGGCATAAAAATAAAACAAAATGCCCGCGTAGTCCAGCTGGTATTTTTCAGAATAGAAGAAACTGAAGAATACAAAGGAATATATAAACATCTTACCTAGGGCGGCATTCCCGAATAATAATAAAATATGAATAGCGAAAATTTCGATTATCAAAGCGTAAGCGAAGAGCAAGAGGAATTGAATTTTGATAAGTTGGCTCCTTGCCCGGATTGTAAAAAACCAATACCTCAAGATGCCGCAATGTGCCTTTATTGCGGAAAAAAGGTCAGCCGCGGTAAAAAACCCGCATGGTTTATTTGGTTAGCAGTATTTTTAATCATAGCCTTTTTAGCGTTTTTGCTAATATAGACAAGCAAAAAACCCTAAAGTTCACTAAATAAGCAATCAGGCTGTGTCGTATTGTAGTTGCCTGATTTATCAGGCACGATATAGGCTACCCAATAAATTGGGCAACTACAATATATTGCGCGCGTTTGCGCGATATAAGCAATTGTAACACAGTCT
>JBDRIY010000036.1:0-7508 GCA_043815445.1 Candidatus Omnitrophota bacterium | reverse complement strand
AGGGGGTGATATTATGAGTCCACGGCCTGTAAACGAATTATTGGAAAAGATCAGCAAACGTTACATAAAGGCTTCGAGAATTGAAAAATCCTTGATTCTTAATGAATTCTGCGCTAATCATAGCTGTCACAGAAAATCTGCTATACGTACAATTCGTCAAAAACCTTATTTAAAGCCAAAGATTACATATAAGAAAAAAGGGCGTCCTTGTATATATCGTGATAAAAGACTAATAAAAATCCTTGAAGCTATATGGTCTACTGCTTACTTTCCTTGTTCTAAACGCCTTAAAGCCTGCATTCCTCTTTGGCTGCCATATTATGAAATATCTTTTGGTTCTGTATCAGAAAATATAAAAATATTACTGTTGAGGATATCTACAGGCACTATAGATAACTTATTGACCACTTCCCGTTTAAAGTATAAAAAACGAGGCCGTTCCACTACCAAGCCGGGTACTTTGCTTAGAAATAAAATTCCTATAAAAACAGATCAATGGAATGAGTTTAAACCAGGATTTATGGAATTTGATACTGTTGCTCACTGCGGAGAATCAGTTGCCGGACAATACGTGAATACTGTTGATGCTGTAGATATAGCTTCCGGCTGGTCTGAGCAGCGCGCTGTATGGGGTAAGGGCGAAGCTGCTGCCTTTGAACAGATAAAAGATATTGAAGATTCAATTCCTTTCCCCTTCCTTGGTTTTGACTCAGATAACGGTGGTGAATTTATTAATTATCACCTTTGGCGTTATTTCGTTAACCGTAAAGTTCCCGCGCAGTTTACTCGTTCACGCGCATATAAAAAGAATGATAATTCTCATATTGAACAGAAGAATTGGACTCATGTCCGGCAATGGTTTGGTTACGGCCGTTTTGAGAATCCTAAGTTAGTTCCCTTGCTCAATAATCTTTACAAAAGTGAATGGCGACTCTTCCATAACTTTTTCTGTCCTTCTGTTAAGCTCATTGACAAGAAAAGGATTGGTTCTAAGACTATCAAGATTCATGATAAGCCTAAGACTCCTTATCAACGCCTGATTGAATCTGAACATGTCTCCGATAATATCAAAGAACTGTTAACTAAAACTTTTAAGTCTCTAAATCCTTTTGAACTGCGTAAGGCTATCATGATTAAGATTAAAGAGATTTGCAGATATATTTAATAGCCTTACTAACTAATATTCTTCTGGACTACCCTTCTGTCTTATTCTATAATATCGCTATGTTAATTAAAAATCTTCGACTATTCCTCGGTAACACCTATTATTAGTCAACAATACCCCTCTTGGGTAACAGTTATTTATTGGTCAACTGGCAGCTTGCGGCCAAAGAACTTCAAGGCTCATTTCTCCCAATAAAATACTATCCCCGGCTTTTAAAATACTGTATTTATCATTTTCTCTGACCAGTTTACTATACCCGCGGTATATATCCTGCCCTGATAGGCCCTGGCCATTATCATAAACATTTTTTACATCAAACATCTGCAAAACAAAAAAAGCTCCGCCTATATGATCCAAATGAGGATGAGTAAACATAAGATGTTCTATAGAATCAATACCGCGCTTTTTTAAATATTCTACTACCTTAAAGCCACTAATCAAATTCCCCGCATCCACCAAGGCGCATCCCCCATCAAGCGCCTCAATAAGTACAGAATCCCCCTCCCCAACATCAATAAAATGAATCCTCAACCCCACAGTTTCAGAAAACAAAACAATAGGGGAAAAAATAAATACAATAAAAACTATAAAAATCCGAAATCCGAATATCGAAATCCGAAACAAATTCAAAATACGAAATCCTAAACGGGTATTGAGTCTATTGGCGTTTCGAATTTTCTCCATTTTCTTCATTTGTTTCGTATTTCGGATTTCGTGCTTCGGATTTAAAGTCTACGCTATATTTATTGATACTTGACAAATACAAGGTAATTCCCCATGCTCCTCCTAAAACATTAAGCCCAATATCCCGAATTTCATAAACACGGTAGGGTAGGAAATACTGAAACACCTCGTCTAAGGTGCCGACAAAAACAATAAATATACTAGCAAAAATAACACCCTTAAGTTTCCTGCCGGAAATCAAATCCTTTGCCGCCAGCCACCCTAAAACTCCATACTCTAAAATATGCGCTTTTTCTACGGGAATTTTTATCTGCCAAGATAAAGCCAGGCCAGCGCCTAAAACAACACAAAAAGTTAAAACTCTCTTAAGATTCAAAGAACTTCTTAATATAAAAATCAAAACAGCAAACGCCGGAACCGCCAATATCAATATTAATATAACTTTAAAAATCTCCTGCCCCAAAAGATTCTCAGCGAAACTCATCACCTGCCTCATAAATGAGGCCGAGATAATTATAAATAACGCGGCAGAAAGGGTTAATTTGGAAAAACGAGGATATATTTTACGGCAAGCTTCAACCATAAAGCCTCAGATAGCTTAAAAAAGAATTTAAACTGCAGAGCAGAAAAAAACCAATGTAAAAAATAATTAAACTTAAATATAAAGGTCTAATTTTTTTAAAAGAATTAATACCCTGGACAATTAAATAAAAAACAAAAGGAGCAAAAAATAAAGTTATTCTTCCTCCGGTGAAAGGGTACTTTTTTAAAATCCCCAAAATAAATAATTCTATAAATACAACCAAAGCCAAAGCATTTATATCCAAAAATTTAAACTTATTTTCTTTAATAGATTTTATTCCGAATTTAAAAAGAGAAAATACAAAAACAGGAATAAAAATAAACGCTGCTCTTCTAAAAAACGTGCTGTTGCCAAACCACCAAACCGCTAGTTTCCTTAAACCTTCGCCAAATGTTTTAAAAAATTCCGTCAAAGAACTTATATCCACAAAATAATCACTCCAATAGGAAAACAGCGGCGCCGTAGATAAGGTATGCCTTAAGTCAAAGAAAAAAATAAAAATCAAAAACAAAAAACAGATAAAACTATAGCCGGCTAAAAATAGCGCGAACTTTGAATTATTTTTAACGCTAAATATAAAATTATAAGCTACTACCCAAAAAACAAAAAAACTACTATAAGAAAACAAAAGAGTTAGCGGCAAAAGAAAAGTTGCCCCCATAAATAATTTTGACGGCGCTTTAGCGCTATCAAGATATTGCCTTTGATAAGTTAAATAAAAGCAAAATATACTCATTGCTAAAACATCCATAGAATAATGCTTAAGTTCTGCGGCGTAATAGCTCAAATAATAACTGCCGGAAAAAACAAACAAAGTAAGAAGATAATTAGCTTGAGAAGAAAATTCTCTTTTGTAAACCTTAGCCCAAATAAAAAACCCTGAAACCATACTTATCAAAGGGAACAGCCTTAAAGAAAAAACAGAATAGTTAAATATTCGCGAAAAATATTTAATAAGGGCAAGATAAACCCGAGGGAACGCCTGAGAATTTTTAAGCGGCCCAAAAATAGCGGCAGGACTAAGCCTTTTAATGTTATTTAAAATAAAGTTTTCATCAAGCCAGAGAGGGCGGGCTGAAAAATAATGCAGAAAACACAAAAAAACAAACCACGCGCTGCAAAAAACAAATAAAATTTTATGTATTTTCCAACGAGTAACAAGCATCGAGAATCGAGTATCTAAAATTAATACGCTCCTCTTCCTTTTAATATAGCGGGAATTGTCCAAAGAAGAATTTTTAAATCAAGGCCGAAAGACCAATTATTTACATACCATAAATCCCATTTGCCCCAATGATAAAAAGATAAATCAGAACGGCCTTTAATCTGGGCCATCCCGGTTATACCCGGCCTTATCATGAATCTCTCTAAATGATCATGGATTAATTTTTTGCTCTCGTCCACAGGAAAAGGCCGCGGGCCGACCAAACTCATATCGCCTTTTAAAACATTAAATATCTGAGGAAACTCGTCTACACTGTATTTCCTTAAAAACCTGCCTATAGACGTAATCCTGGGATCATTTCTCATTTTAAAAATAATATTGCCTTTAGACTCATTCTTATCCAAAAGCTGCTGCTTTAAATCATCGGCGTTTTTTACCATAGAACGAAATTTATAAAAATTAAACGGCTTATTCTTATATCCTGTCCTTTTTTGAACATAAAATATTGGGCCCCGAGAATTAAGTTTAATTAAAGCAGCGGTTATTATAAATAAAGGAGAAAAAACTATTAAAAAAATCAAAGCCGCCGTCCAATCAAATAATCTTTTCAAAACTATTTCCGCGGGATGAAACCTTCTTTCCTTATAAGTTAAAAGCTGCAGCATTCCCAGATAGCTTACATCTAATACCGGCTGAGCCTGCTCAAAATCTTCAGGAACTATTCTTATGCCCAGCCTTAAACCTTTTGCCTGTTCTATTAAATTAGCTATTACTTTCCTTTCCGAAGGAATAGTGATTATAACCTCATCTACGAAGTATTTTTTTGCCACCTCGATAAAATTAGATAATTTATCTAATATCTGGAATTTTTCTTCTGAATGCTCTCCCTTATCATCTAAAAATCCTACAACCTTAAAACCGAAATAAGGATGCCTTCTTATCTCCTCCCAGACTACTTTTCCTACCTTACCGGCCCCTATTATAAGAACGTTTGTATTGCGGTAGCCCTGAGAAATAAGCCTTCTTAGCAATAATCTCTTCGCGGCCCTCCAGCCGGGCAGAAATAAACAAAGAAAAAGAAAACTTCTGAAAAATATCTGGCGGGAAAAAAAATTATACTTAGCAAAGAATATCACTCCGGTCATCACAATAGAAGCGTAAAGAATACTAATAATTGCCCTAAAAATCTCTTTAGGTATGCTTAAATTTCTATCAGTAGCATGCATACCCTTTCTATTCAAAAAAATAATTACAAATACAGCCCAAAGCGCGAACACAAAAGAATATTCCTGCAAATTAGGTAAATTAATCCTGCCGGTAAAAACAGTTAACTTTGAATTATAGCGGAGAAAATAAGAAAAGAAAAAGCTTAAACTAAGAAAAACTAAATCCACAGCCGCGTAAACCGGCAAAGCTTTTCGTGAGTATTGAATCATATTTTTTTCCGCTTTGGCTCAACAACCAGGCAAGTTATTCTTTATCATCTTTTATCTTTAATCGCGAAACCAATAAATTTATCAAGATGATCCGCTAACAGCCGCATTTTAATTATATTTATGTGATTATAAACACTTTTATCTAGCTTTGGAACACTTCTCAAGAATATCGTAGTAAGTATTTCTTTCTTCCATAATCTGGGATGAGAGGCTGTAATAACGGATGTTTAATTTTTCATCTTGAGCAAGAGCCATATCTGTCAATGCCCGGGCAATACGGCCATTGCCGTTTTCAAACGGGTGAACAGTTACAAAATAAAAATGCGCTAAACCCGCGCGTAAAATACCATCTGTATTTTTACGGCTCTCTTCCCACCAGCGCAAAAATTGCCTCATTTCAACATTTACCACTTCGCCGGGCGGCGCTTCAAAATGAACCTTTTCCTTGCCTACAGGACCGGATACGACCTGCATCGGCTCTTTCCTCCGCCATTGGCCAACACGGATTTTATGAAAACCGGAATATCCTGTGGGCAAAAGCGCGGCATGCCATCCCTTAAGCCTATCCGCGGAAAGAGCCTTCGCGTATTTTTGTGCAGCATCTAAAATCACCTCAACTAAACCGTCCACGGAGCGAGTTGTCAGGATCAACCCGTCTTCCCGCAATCCCAAATGCCGGGCAACCGACGAACGCACCATCTTAGGGTTTAGTCTCTCCCCTTCGATCTCGGCAGTTTTAATAGCCTCTTCAACAAGAATATCCGCCTGCGCCTCTTCGCCAAGGCGAAACCTCAAGCGCTTGAAACGGCCAAGAAGATTACCTTGCAAAAAACGGGCATTTCCTAAAAGAGACAGTAAAGTATCGCTATTCCACGTTAATTTCGGCCATGAATCACATTGCCAGATATATCTCATAATTTATGCGCCTATTTTGAATAAAACGAGTAATCCTCCTAATCGCTTTATAATTTGATACGATTATACCGTCTAATCGCTTCAAATACAAATGTAAGAGACCTTGCATTTCTTTGTAGTTCCGGGAACAGAACACTTAATTCCCTTTTGTTTTTGGCCATGACTTATTCCCATCCCAATGCTTTGCCGATAATTCCCTCAAATTTTTTAATAAAACTCATCACCTACCTGCGCCTGTATGCTTTTTATCTTTTACTTCTAACTAAATATTAGCATTGCCGGAAAAAAAATCAATGGAAAATCTTAGTTATTGTCTGGTTAAGTCTATACTAACGGGAAAAATGGTAGATTCCACTTAGGGGGATTTTAAATAAAAAAAGGGCCGGAGTGATTTTTTAGGTTTTCCTCTAAGCCCTAAATCAAGCTTGCTTCTCTATCCGGGATATCTTCTAAAAATAATCTTTTATATTTTAGTTGTCTTTCTTTTTTTTGTCTTGCCTAAACCAAGATGGATAAGCCGCTGATGTTATTATGCAACCGTGCCGAATTATATTACTTATCTGCCGAGAAAAATGACTAATCAAGATGGGAAATAACCAATGACTATCTTTAACGCGGTGTCTGAGACAAAGGGGACTAAATACTCCGGGGAAGGGTTCCAAGAACAATCCTTAGCTGTTGCTAATTGAACAGCGTCAAAAATTCTTTGAGGTTCTATTCCGCTTAAAATATTGCTTCCGCACTCAATAGTTTCAGGGCGCTCGGTAACATCACGAATTGTCACATTAGGGACTTTAAAAATACAGCATTCTTCCTGAACTGTGCCGCTATCGCTTAAAACACAAAAAGCATTTTTTTCTAAGGCGATAAAATCGAAAAAGCTTAAAGGTTCCAGAAAAGTTACTTTCTTGTCAGCAGTTTTTAACCCAAAACTTTCAAATTTGTCTCTGGTCCTGGGATGGAAACTGCAAATAACCGGCAGCTGGTAATACTGCTGAATTTTATCTATTCCCTCAAATAAACTTATCAATCTTTGCCGGTCATCAACATTTTCAGCCCTATGCGCTGTTAGCAAGAAATATTCTTTTTTATTCACTTTATACTTATCTAAAATTTCACGGTTGTCTGTGGACTGACAATAATGCTGAAGGACTTCATAAATAGGGTTACCAATAACAAAAATACGATAATTTTCTATTCCCTCGCGCAGAAGATTTTCCTTACTTCGGCTGGTATAAGGCATTAAAACAGTACTGCTGTGGTCAATAACCCTGCGGTTTACCTCTTCAGGAACACGGTCGTCATAACAGCGGTTTCCCGCTTCCATATGGTATACAGGAATACCTAAGCGTTTGGCAATAATACTCATAAGGCCGCTGTTGGTATCTCCTAAAATAAGAATCTTATCCGGCTTTTCTTTACGCAAAACCTTTTCTCCCTCAATAAACATCTTGCCTATTTGCTCTCCAAAAGTGCCGGCTTTAATTCCTAAAAAATAATCAGGCTTTCTTACTTTAAGCTGTTGGAAAAAGATATCGTTTAAATTCTTATCAAAATTTT
>JBDRIY010000035.1:0-14046 GCA_043815445.1 Candidatus Omnitrophota bacterium | reverse complement strand
TAGTTTCTTTTATTTTTTCCGGGCCGGCCGGCAGAACGCTCATCAAACGTAAAATAACGTCTTTTCCTTTAATCACCGTAATTACGTTCTTATTATTAATATTGTTATCTTTTAATAAACTTTTTATTGTCCGGGCAGTTTCTTCTTTAGCAATAATAATGCCGTCTCGAACTGCGCCTTTGGGCGTAGGGGCGGCGGCCTCTATATTGCCATCGACAATTCTAATTTCTTCTAAGCCGATGTCTAAACTTATCAGGGATTTAGCAATTTTAAAAGATTTCATTGTTCTTTCCAATATACCACGCGAGCTCCTGACCCTATCAGCATAACTTTCGCTTGGACAGTTCTCTGAGAATCTCCGTATTCACCTAAGGAGTTTACTGTAAGAAGTTTATCTCCATGAGTAGCTGCCACAGTTACTGTATAATAAGTATTGTCATCAGCTGTATCAGGAAATTCTCTGCGGAAAAGCACGCCATCGCCGCCATTTTGCAGCTCATAAATAGCTGCTTCTATCCCTGCATCAGCTATATACATAGACTTAAGATCCCCTAACTGATTTTGAGAAATCATCTTGTCGGTTGTAATTACCTCTAAAAATCCTATAATTAAAACCGCGAATATAGCAATCAAAAATGCCGTAACTATTAGAATCACACCTTTTTTATAAGCCAAAGGCATAAACATATTTGTCCTTACATCCCACAAAAACCAAACCGCTGCTTATCGCCGGCGATGAATATTCTGTCTTATCGCCGAATTGAGTTGAAGTCCAATCAATAGAACCATCGCTAGTATCTAAAGCATATAAGTACTCTCCGGCGCTTACAAAAACATAATTTCCCGATACAGCCAGAGCTGATTTTACTTTATCATCTAAAGCACTTGATATCCAATCTGTTGTGCCATCGCTGGTATCAAGGCGATAAACCTTGTCTTCTGCTCCCACATAAAGCGCGGTGCCGTCAGCCGAGATTGCCGGCGACCCTTCAACTTTATCAGCAAGATTACTGGTCGTCCAAACAGAGGATCCATCACTTTCATCAAAGGCATAAACCTTTTTATCATCGGAACCGATATAAATAACTCCCCCATATATCACTGGTGTAGTATCAAATTCTCCGCCCGCGGCGGTACCGCCTTCAAGAGGAATATCAACCACAGAACCGTCGCTAAAAGTAACACTAAATTCTGTCTCATCTATTTCGCTGGAAAACGTCTCCAGTTTTACCGTCAAAATTTCTTCGTCCTCTATTTCTTTAGATTCATCAAAAACAGCGGTATCGCCGCTGGAATTCGTTCCTTCCCAAATTGTATCATCACCCCATTTAACCTTAGTATAGGTATAGCCGCCGTCATATTCAATATTTAAAGAAGTGATGTCAATGCCATTGCCGGAAGTATTTTCAATATCAAACTCCATTTTTTTATCGTGGCCGGAGTCGTTCCGCGAATCCGCCACATATTCAAGGTTATACCCTGATGACTCCCCACCCCAAGATTCTGTCCCGTCGCTAATCAAAATCGCCTGGAGGCTTTTTCCCGCGCCAATGAAAATGCTGCTTCCCGATATTACCGGAGAAGAATTCTTAGCGTTACCGTCTAACTCAATAGACTGCCATATTATTGAACCATCAGAGGCATCCAGTTTATATAAGTATTTATTGGCAGCGAAATAAACACACCCATCATAAGTAACAGCAGCGGAATTATCTACGCTATTGTCAAACTGAGCAGATGTCCATGCGGTTGTCCCATCGCTTTTATTAAGGGCGTAAGCATAATCACCAGCAGCAGTATAAACATAGTTCTCATCAACACAAGGAGTGCACTTAATCTTATCATTCAGCGCTGAAGAAGCCCAAATCTGGATTCCATCCCCAGCATCTAAAGCATAAACTTTATTATCGCTACAGCCTACATAAACCACATCATCAACTACCACCACCGAGTTTTTTTCAACCTTATCTGGTAATTCAGCTGAAGTCCAGCCATAGTTTGAGTCAAACTGGTTAGGGTCAACCACTTCGTCAGTGAAGCTAGAGCCGACCAAATTCCGTTTGTAGCTCGGCCAATCATTTTCCATGCGCAGCTGCACGCGGGAGGAAACAGTTAAATTGCCCACCTCCGACTCTTCATCGGAAATAATCAAAATAACATCTACAACTTCTGCCTCACTGAGCGTTCCGGCCGCAGTAACTCCATCTCTCTTATAATAGGCAAAGATTGAGCCGCTTTCTATAGGGCTAATCAACACTGCAGCACTTCCATAGAAGCCGTATTCTAATTCATTATTGCCTATATCAAGGAATATTTCCATAAAGTTTCCATTCCTATCAGTAAATACTAAATCCGTAGTTGTGCTTCTATCGCTAATACTATGTGCCTGCCTAAGCTCTCTGATTATTTTATCTAGCCCAACGCGGCAAATCTGCACTAACTCTGTTTTCCTGTCCACTTTTATCCAGCTGTTATGCACAGTGTAAAGATATCCGCTTAAGGCAACAAATATAACGGAGATTATTACTACTACAAATAAAACCTCTAAAAATGTAAATCCTCTTCTCATCCAATCTATGGCCTGTCAGCTATCTTAGTATCCAATCTGATATCATCTTCTCTAACATCAATGGCATCGTCTCCATCCTCGTCATACCAAACATTAACCTGAATTTCTTTTATGCCTATCCCCTCATTGTCAGCAACAGTATATTTATAATTGTAAAACGGTAAGCCAGGATCTAAGCTAAAGCGAGTAACTGACTCATCACGGCTTGTATCAAAATCATTAAGCGTCTTTACCCTTAAATCATCCATTTTTTGTTGGGCTAAAAAGGCTACAACTTCTGTGCATTCGCTTTTCCTAGACGCTACCAAGGACTCAGCCGCCAGCTCCATCAACGGCACCAGAGCCACAGCTAAAATTACGATTGCCCCTAAAACTTCAATGAATGTAAATCCTCTCTTATCCATATCTATTGTTTACGGACCGCTCACCCCTGCCATTCCTGTAGCTACTGTCACGGTAATATCCGCTTGATTCCCATCCGCGGAAAGTGATATTGACGTATCGCTCGTAGAGGAAGCATTGCCTAAGCTTTCAAATATAAAATCTTTATCCGCGCTTATGGTAAGAGTTGAATCTAAGGTTCTAGTTACCCCCGTCTGTGTTTCTGAAGAATCATAAATACTATATTCTTTAGCTGAGGAATCAACGCTAAGTTTATAATCCTGATTATTGGTTATAGCTAAACGCCGAGTTAACCTTAAATCTGATACTAATCTTTGCGCCGCTGTTTTGACCTTCATCTTAACAGCAAAGCCCAATCCCAGCCGAGGCACCGCGATTGCCGCTAATACAGCTATCACAATAACAACAAATAACACTTCTATGAAAGAATAACTCCGTCTTTTTTCACCCATATTGAATATTGAATATCGAGCATCAAGTATCCAGTATCGAGTATCAATGAAGCGAATGATCCACCGGAGTAGTTACATTACAATCTACCCTGTAATTCGCGTCCATAGAATAGGTACCGCTTGAAGGACAGGTTGGAGCGCCGTCCGGAAAATACGTAGTGCTTCCGGTAACAGTAGCTAATGTTGCCGGCCATTCGCCGTTATCCAAGCGGTACTGCTCAATTTGAGTGTTCATAATCGCCTGATTGGCTTTACAGGCGTTAGCTTTAGCAGCAGCCGTAGAAGTAACAATTCTTCCTAAAGCTATAGCCGCCAAAACCGCAATTACGATAACTACAAATAATATTTCAATCAACGTAAACCCCGCCCTTTTTGGTTTAAACATCTTGCCACCTCCTTAACTTCTTAAATTCCAAATAACAAATTCCAAATCTCAAATAAATTCCAATTACCCAAGCTCCAATGTTCGAAATAAAAAATTCTCTGTTTGCCTGCCTGCCGGTAGGCAGGGATTTTGTATATTGGAATTTTCATATAAATTTTAATAACTATCTAATGCATTTGTTTGATAACATCAAATATCGGCAAATATATGGCTACCGCTATAAACCCAACAAACAAAGCCATTAAAAAAGTCATTAGCGGCTCTATTTTTATAACAAGCCTTCGGACGGTATCGTCAACGTCCTTATCAAGCCCGTCAGCGGTTTTTTCTAACATAAAACTCAACCTGCCTGATTCTTCTCCGGAAGCAATCATTTGCGCGGTTGCCGCTGAAAAAATATCCTGATTTTGAAGCGAATCCGAAATCAAACTTCCCGTCTGCACGTTATTAATCATCTCTTGAGCAATATTTGAAACAACCTTATTGGAAGCTACCCTGTCAGCGGTTCGTAAGCTATCCAACAAAGGCACTCCGCTTGCCATCATATCTCCCAATGTCCGGATAAACCTTGCCGCGGTTTCTTTACGCAAAAGTTTTCCAAAAATAGGCATATTTATCTTAAATTTATCTATATATGTTTTGAACGCGAAGCGGACGCCTATCCATTTAAATAAAAAAACCGCTCCCGCGCTTAAAATCAATATTAACCACCAATACCCCCGCACGGCGTTACTGATGCCGATCAAAAGTAATGTTGGCAAAGGAAGCTCAACATTCAGCCGAGAATACACGCTTTTAAATACCGGAACAATTACCACAACTAAAAATCCCCCGACTAAAAGCGCCAGCGCGCCCACAATTGCCGGATAGGCAAACGCGCCCCGGACCACTCTTTTTAAATCACTCTGTTTTTCCAAATGCCCCGCCATTCTTTCCAAAACTTTATTTAACGCTCCGGCTGTTTCGCCGGCTTTAATCATACTGATAAAAAAATCGGAAAAAATTTTAGGATGTTTTTCCATAGATTCGGATAAAGAAATACCGCTTTCAATATCTATCCTTATTTCATTGATAACTTTCTTCAAAAATAAATTCTCAGTTTGCTTTTCCAAGGCTTTTAAAACCGTAACCAAAGGAATTCCCGCCTCCATCATAGTAGCGAACTGCCTTGAAAAAATAACTAACTCTGAAGGGCTGACTTTTTCGCGAAATTTACCGGTATTTTTCATAAACCCGAATAAACAACCCTTTTAACTTCTTCAACGGTTGTTACTCCCTCCTCAACTTTTTGTTTTCCGTTTTCATCCAAAGTTTTCATTCCCTCTTTTATGGCGGCTTTTTTAATTGCTGAAGCCGCTTTTTTATCTAAAATTAAATTTTGTATATCTTCATTTACCGTCATAAGCTCAAAAACCCCTTGCCTTCCTTTAAAACCGGTATTGTAGCAAACATCGCATCCTTTGCTCTTACATTCCGAACAAATAATCCTACAAAGCCGCTGAGCTAAACAACCGATAATGGTGGAAGATATTAAAAACGGTTCAACACCCATATCAACTAAACGGGTTATCGCGCTTGCGGCATCATTAGTGTGCAAGGTACTGAATACAAGGTGGCCGGTTAATGCCGCTTGAATAGCAATCTCAGCGGTTTCTTTGTCTCTTATTTCGCCAACCATTATAATATCCGGGTCTTGGCGAAGAATTGTCCGCAGGCCCGTAGAAAAAGTCATTTGCGCTCCTTCATCAACTTGTATTTGGTTTATTCTCTCAAGTTTATATTCCACTGGGTTTTCAATCGTGATAATATTTTTTTCCTTTGAATCAAGCTGTTTCAACACCGCGTATAAAGTTGTTGTTTTTCCGCTTCCCGTAGGCCCGGTTACAAGTATCATCCCGTGAGGTTTTTTAATTAACTCTCTAAACCTTGTTTCATCATTTTTCGTAAAGCCAAGCTGTTCCAGCCCAATAAGCATAGATGATTTATCAAATATTCTCATAACTATTTTTTCACCATCGATAGTAAGCAAAGTTGAAATTCTAAAATCATACTCTTTTCCGTCTTTTTTTAAAACAATGTGGCCGTCTTGAGGTTTACGTCTTTCAGCAATATCCATATTGGCCAGTACTTTTATCCTTGAAATAATCATTAGCTGTATATGCTTGGGAATAGTCATAATATCGCGTAATACTCCATCAACCCTATATCTGACAATCATTTCCGGATCTTGAGGCTCCAAGTGTATATCGCTTGCTTTGGCATTTATGCCTCCATTTATAATATCATTTACAAGCTTAACTACGGGCAAGCCTTCAATCTTTCGCGAATTTTCCTCTATCGGCGCGATTATTTCTTTTTTACCCTTGATTTCTTTTAAATTGGCAAGCCGCATATCTATTAAAGCCTGTTTGCTTGCATCTTCAATTTTATAATACCTATCTATCGCTTGCAAAATGTCTTTAACCGGCGCGGCGAAAGGCTTTATAGCGCATCCGGTTAAAAGCTTAAGCTCTTCTCTTACCGGCAGTTTTGAAGGATCATCCATCGCCACGTGCAAGACGCTATCTTCCAGCTTAAAAGCAATAACCTTATATTTGCGCGCCGCGTCCTCGGAAATCATCATAACTATTTGAGGATTAAATTTTATATCTTTAAGTTTTATTTCAGAATATTCCGGCATAATTACCTCCCTTCTAAATCTCGATCACTCTGTCATTATCCTTTTCCGGCTTGATCGGGGGATCAACCGGATAATCTAGATTCCCGCTTTCGCGGGAATGACAGAAAAACTCTTCGTAATGACTGTTTCATTATATTTTACCTTTATTTTAAGAGTTATCAAGCGCTGTTTACAAGAGAAGAGTTTTTTTAGATTAACTCGGGCGCTGTTCCCGATTAAAGTCAGCCTTCTATTTTTTTTATGAAATCTTTGATTTGAGAGTATTTTATGGTTTTTACGCCTTCTAAAGTTTCGCCGTTTGAGAATTTTATATCTTGAGTGCTGAAAATTACAATAGGAATTTTTTCTGTCCCGGGCATTCCCCGCAATACGCGGCAAACTTCCACGCCATTCATTCCTTCCATAATAAATTGTCTTGTTTAAGTTTTTCTAATACCTGAAATCCATTCATTTTAGGCATAAAAATATCTAAAAGCATGAGGCCGGGGTTTTCTTTTCGGGCCTTAGTAATGCCCTCTTAGCCATCGCAGGCAGTGAAAATTTTATAACCCGCGAATTCTAAACGGCTTTTGATTGTCTCTACAAGATCCGGCTCGTCATCTATCAATAAAACGCGTTTTTTTCAATCATTATTCACCTAAGTTTTTGTGGGTTCTTAAGGTGTTTAGCATAGTTTTTATAGTATCGCCGTCCGGCGCCCCTTTAGGAATGAAACCGGAGATGCCTATTCCGGTATCAGTTACGCTAATTTCTACTCTGCCCGGCTTTTTCTCCGCGCTTATAGTAATTCTCCCTCCTTCTTGAGTATATTCAATAGCATTGCCCGCTAAATTGATAAATACCTGTTTTATCCTATCCGGGTCCACAAAAATTTCAGGTGAAAAAGGAGGTAATTTATCTTCCAGCTCAATTCGTTTTTGGCGTGCCAAAGGCCTTACGCTATCAACCGCGTCCTTAGCCAAAACAACTACATCCGCCAACTTTTTCTCTAACTGCATCTTACCTGCCTCCAAGCGGGATATATCCAAGAGATCGTTAATAATTCTGCTCAACCGGATTACGCCTCTTTGGGATATTTCTAAAAATTTGCGCTGGCCCTCATTAAGAGAGCCGTGCAGCCCTTCTAATAGCTGGGCATTGGCTTCCCGCATAGTAGTTAAGGGAGTGCGCAGTTCATGAGATACAAAATCAGATTTTATCCGGTCAATCTCCAGCAATCTTTTATTCGCCCTTTCTAAATCCTCTTTTGCTTCCTGCAAATCCTCTGATATATTTAACGCTGCTTCCTGGCTATCGGTTACTTCTTTGGTTCGTTTCTTAACCTTTTGTTCTAAATCCGCCGTGAAATTTTCCAGTTCGCCGCGCGACTTTTTTAAATCCAGCGCCATTTGATTGATAGTATTGGCTAAAAAACCTATTTCATCTTTTGATTTTATCTCTATTGCCGTATCTAACTTTCCTCTGCCTATTTCACCGGCAAAAAACATAAATCGCCTCTTCACCGCCAGTGTGCCGACACTTACCACTGCCGATAATATCGCCTCGGGAAACCTTTTCTACTACCTTCCAGTTAGATAGGTTATCTTTTAATATACCTTTAGGGTTATGATTGGGATATATTAGAATGCCGTCTTTGTTTATAATGTCAATATCTTCTTCTTGAATTTTCGCGCCTCCCTTTACCATCTCATATAAACGGCTTATCGTAATCCGGGCAACTACTATCCCTGCCATTCTATCTTCCTTATTATAGACAGCAGAGGCAAAATAGGCTGTTGGAACTTTAAGATATTCTGAGACGCGCACATCAAAAGCCGCGCTTGTCTGCCCAATTAGAACATCCTCCCAACAACGTGTCATACTATCCTGCTCGCCAACCTTTATGCCCGCGGTATCAGCAACGCGAACGCGCTCTAAATCAAAGAAAGAGATACCTATGGTTATAAAAAGGGTTGTTAGCCTAGCGGTAAATTTCATTATTCAATATCGTTTTCTTTCTTAAGTTCTAATTCCAGTTTCTTAACCTTGTCCTTCAACTCCTTGATTCTAAGTTCTCTTCCCACCGCGATCTTAGTGAACCTCTCTAATTGATGTATCTTACTTTTTAAGTCCTCCTCCGCCTTCCTGTATTCAGTTATATCTTCAAAAGCAAGAAGAATTAAAAGTGTTTTACCGTTTTTTTGATAAATTCTGCGGGCATTAAGCACCATATTTCTGCGGCCTAACGCGGAAAAATTATGCTCAATCTCAAAGTCATTAAAACTTGTGTTTTTAGGAAGGATATCCTCCAACAGCTGGCGCAATTTTGGGATGTCCCATTGGCGGTTTCCTAAGTCATAGATATGCTTGCCCTATGGTTTGCTTAGGATTTACTTTAAAGGTGTCGCAAAAAGATTGGCTAGCTGAGATTACTCTTAAATCTCCATCCAAAACTACTAAAGATTCGCGGACAGTATTTTTGAATCGCTTTTGCCAGTTCATTTTCATCGTCAATAACCAATATTCTTTTCTTGCTCATTTTTTCCTTAAAAAATAAGATGCGATTAGCCCTGGTGCTATCCCCAATTATCTAAAAATAAAAAAACCCGATTTTCTCATTCCTAAAGAAATCGGGTATACCTCTAAAAAAACTTTCGTAAATAATAAACTTGCTCGCTTATTTCCGCGAACACCATTCCATAGCAAAATTTAATAAAATTATTATTAAAATTCGCTAACATAAATAATATTTTATTCGTTAATATATTTTACATACATTATATTCAGTATAGCGTTCGGCAGTTTCAATGTCAAGCAAATCATCTAAAAAAACTGGCGGTTATGAGGCGTTATTTTTTACTTTTTGAATTATCTCGTATCGCCGCTCAATTACTTTTTTAAAACTTTCGGAAGTAACATGCCAATCTAACACTTCTACTCTAAAAGGAAGAGTTGATTCTTCAAATGCTTCTTTTAAGCGAACCATGGTTCCGCGCGCGAGCTTTTTCTTCGCTACGATTGCTAAGTCTAAATCTGAATACTTCTTGATTATTTTTGTAATTCTAGAACCAAAAACTCTAACTTCGCACTCAGGCGCGAAATCCTTTAGAATGCGCTTAATTACCGTAAGATAGCGTTTTTCTATATTAATCATTTCGGATTTTAAGATTTTCCTTAAACTTTTTGGCGGCGCCTAAAAATTTCTTTGCTGTATTGAAAACATCTTCCGCTTTTGCCTCGTTGTAAGTATGCGCTGTTTGGTTGCGGGCGTCATGATATTCCATCCAATCGTCAACATCCTCTATTAGCTGGTGTTCCGCTCCCAGCCGAAATAATTCTCTCCGAGCCGCGCCGTCAACATAAGTGCTTCCTAAATTATTTTCCAGCCAGCGCTTCATAAATTTCCAGCAAAGTTCATAAGTAAATTCGAAATTTTGTATAACGCCCGCTTTAACGGCATTTTTCTGGTCTTTATTGAACGCGCTCATTTCAGAAGCGACTTTTAAAGTTTTTTCAAACGAATCCACCGCTTTTTCTAAACTGCTTAAATCAAGCGCCATACAACAGGCCTCCTTCTTTTATTGTGCTCCCTGATTTTTACTTATTTTTTTACGTACTCTTAATAATACATTCTTCGCTTATACCATATCATATAAAATACAAAAACTCAATTCAACCAATAAGTAAAATATATTCTTTTAAGGTATTACGAGAGCGCCTTCTTAATCTTCTCTAACATCACTCTATAATCAAAAGGTTTAACAATGTAATCTTCAATACCTAAGCCGGCAGCTTTAGATATATCTTCAAGCTGTCCTTTTGCCGTAAACATAATAACTGGAATAAGCTTTGTAGTTATGTCTTCTCTGAGTTTTTCCAAAGCCTGATACCCATCCATTTCAGGCATTAAAATATCTAAAAGTATAAGCCCTGGTTTTTCTTTCCTTGCTTTTTCTAAACCTTCCTTACCGTCATAAGCAGTTATAACTTCATAATTATTAGCTTCCAGCCTCATCTGCACCATATCAACCAATT
The DNA here is from genome assembly GCA_043815445.1 of Candidatus Omnitrophota bacterium. Lineage (GTDB taxonomy): Bacteria > Omnitrophota > Gorgyraeia > Duberdicusellales > 4484-171 > JBDRIY01. The sequence continues at coordinate 3,544 of JBDRIY010000035.1, read as the reverse complement.
GATACTCGTCATCAACTACCAAAATCTTTTGTTTAGCCATTTTTTTATCACCTCTGTTACGCGGCTTTTACTTTTGCGACCGGCACTTTGATCCTCCCGCGGCTGTCCCTTAATTTTTTTAATTAATTCTTCACTATTTTTAACGTCATCAGGACAAGTTAAACAATCAAAACCCAATTTGACCTTCTTTGTTAGTCTCTTCCAAACTAAATGTTTTTTAAGTGCTTGTTCTATTCTGCTCTTTATCTTTAAAGCGTTTTTTTTAGGGCAATCTGTCAAAAGAACAACAATTTTTCCGGCATGCTCAAAAGCAACATCGCCCTCGCGGCGTAAACTGTTATTTAGAATATCCTCCATATCTTTTGATATTGCCTGCGTCTGATCCTTAGGAAATTTTTTTCTTAATCTGTCTAAATTAACTATAGCAACAGTTATCACAGATGTTTTAAGGCCTTTTCTTAATGATTCTCTAACTTCTTTGTCGATACGGCTGTTAAAAACTCCTTTATCAGTATATTTAGGCAGAGTAAAAACAAACTTGGTTCCTATGCCCATTCTGCTCATTACCCAAATTCTGCCGTTATGCATCTCAACAATCCCTCTGGCAATAGACAGCCCTAAACCTGTTCCTTTTTCGCCAGCGCCGGGAATACGGGCAAACTGCTGAAACTTCCTAAACACGTTAGGAAGGTCCTTCTCAGAAAAACCTATGCCAGTATCAACTACCATACACTCAACTTCATCTTCAAGTTCTTTTAAAGAAATCTTAATCCAGCCTTTTTCCGTAAATTTTATAGCGTTGCCTATAAGGTTAGTGAAAACCTGTATTATCCTATCTTCATCAGCGTAAATATCTACTGTTTTTTTAGAAAAATCAGTTATTAATTTTAAACCTTTTTTTTGCGCTTTGGGCTCAAAAGATAAAAAAACTCTTTTAATCAAGCTTATTATATCAACCATTTCTCTTTTATATTCAAGCCGGCCTTCTTCGATTTTAGATATATCCAACAAACTGTTTATAATTCTAGCCAACCGGTCTATATTTTCGCTCGCGGAATTAAGCACTTTTCTTTGCTTTTCGTTGATAGCGCCGGGAATCCCGTCTAAAACAAGCTCTACTCCTTCCTTAGTGATAGATAAAGGAGTCCTTAATTCATGCGATACTGTGGCAACAAAATCGGTCTTCATCCGCTCTATCTCTTTTTCTTTAGTAATATCTCTTAAAATCGTTACTGTTCCAATATTCTGGCCTAACTCATCTTTAACCGGAGCCGCGCTGCAACGCAAAATCATATCCTTTTTCCGCTGAGAAATAACAACTTCTTTTATCATAAGCCTTTTCTTAGCCTGAACTTTTCCCAGAACTTCGCTTAAGCCAATTGCTTCTATTCTTTTATTCAAGGCTTCAGCTGTAATATTACCGCTTAAATCAAGCATTCGTTTTGCCTGAGGGTTTAAAACTTCTATTTCTCCAGCTTCATCAATCATAACTACCCCTTCAGCCATACTCCTAACCATAGACTCCATTTTAGATTTCTCAGCCCTTTTAATTAACCTGCTTTTTCTAGCAAGCTGTATTCCTTTAGCTAATAGTTTTTTTGTTCCTATTTTTATGCCTCGTGAAATATTCATCTTTTTCTATTTTTTAGGTTAAAAGCTCACTGATTACTATTCATCAGTTAGTTTGAGAAAAGTATCATAAAGATACTTATATTTTGACCTGGCTTCTATCAGTTTCATCAATTTTTTTTCGCCTGTTTCGCCTAAAGAGCCTTTATCCGCCTCCTGCTGAAGACGTTCTATTTCTATGTCTAATTTTGCAAGATTTTCTTCAACGCCGGAATTTTTCCTTTTATTTAATTCCGCGCTAATCTTTTCCCGCGTTCGCGGGCTCATACCTGATTTTATATTCTTAAATACTTTTTCGTTATAATCATCCCAAACTTTAGGATTAATAGATTATAGAAAGAACTCCTAATAAACCTACCGTCAAAACCAAAGCAGCCACCATAAGTTCTGCTAAAGTAAATCCTTTCTTACTCATTGTTTTTATTATAGCAAAATATTAGAATAATATGAGTTTTTTTTAATTTTTTTTTAAAATAAAAAAACCTACGGGGATTGTCCAAATACAAACGCCGTAGGTTCAATAATTCTAAAAAAACTATAACACCTTCACAGTTTGCCAAAGGCAATCCGTGAAATCTCTACTTTTTCTCTTCTATAACTTTTTCAGCAATGTCAAAAGGTACTTCTATATATTTTTCAAAATGCATTGTATATATGGCTCTGCCGCTGGTTAAAGAACGCAATGTAGTCGAATATCCAAACATTTCCGAAAGAGGGGCTTCGGCGGAAATTATCTGTTGGTTTACCTTACTTTCAATCCCCAAAACCTTACCTCTGCGGGAACAAATATTTCCCACGACTCCTCCCACATGCTCTTCCGGAGTTACAACTTCAAGAGACATATGCGGCTCCAGCAATATTGGAACACACTTTTTAAAAGCCCGCTTAAAACATTCTCCTCCGGCAAGCTTGAAAGCAAGTTCTGAAGAATCAACGTCATGATATGAACCGTCAATTAGATCAACTTTAACGTCAACCACAGGATAACCGGCATATATGCCTTTTTTCATCGCCGCTATCACCCCTTTTTCAACCGCTGGGATATATTCTTTAGGAATACGGCCGCCGGTAATACTATTCTTAAATTCAAAACCTTGGCCGGGCTTAGTAGGCGAAACTTCTAAAACTACATGCCCATATTGGCCTCTTCCTCCGGTTTGCTTTATATGTTTATAATTTTCCTCTACAGATTTTAATATAGTTTCTTTATAGGCTACTTTGGGCTGGCCTACTTCCGCTTCAACATTAAATTCATGCTTAAGCCGGTCAACAATAACTTCAAGATGTAATTCTCCCATTCCTGAAATAATTGTTTCCTCGGTTTCTTCCTCGCCATGCACGGTAAAAGTAGGGTCTTCCTCCGCAAGTTTTATCAAACCTTTAGATAGCTTATCCTGATCCGGCCGGCTTTTGATTTTGATACTAATAGACATAACCGGAGCGGGAAACTCAATAGCTTCAAGTATAATAGGCTTATCAAGGGCTGTAAGAGTATCTCCGGTTACTGTATGGTCAAAACCGATTGCCGCGGCAATATCGCCGGCATAAACGCTTGACTGGTTCTCTCTTTGGTTAGCGTGCATTTGCAGTATTCGGCCTAATCTTTCTTTACGGCCTTTAGTAACATTTAATACATAAGAGCCCGCATCAATTTTCCCCGAATAAACTCTAAAATATACTAATTTGCCCATATGCGGGTCAGCTTGAACCTTGAAAGCAAGGGCCGCGAAAGGTTCATCATCATCAGGCTTTCTTTCTAATATTTTCTCGCTATCATCAGGGTCTACTCCTTGGACCGGCGGTAAATCTTTGGGGGAAGGAAGATACAAGGTTAAAGCGTCTAACAACCTTTGAACTCCTTTATTCTTAAAAGCAGAACCGCAAAGCACAGGAACAATCTTGTTGGCAATGGTGC
>JBDRIY010000034.1:0-2031 GCA_043815445.1 Candidatus Omnitrophota bacterium | reverse complement strand
ATAAAAAATTTAACAAGAATGCAAAAAGAATTGCTTGTAAGTGGCAAGAGGTTTGATAAGGTTTTGCAAGAAGCGAAAAAATGAAAAAAGATGATAATAAAAATAAAAAAGCTTTGTCCGGCTGCCAAGCGTGTGGGGTAAGATGGGTGAATTTAGAAAAAGGGGCACACCCCTAGGGGTGTGCCCCTTTGGTGGCAACCTAGGTGTCAATTATCCGTTATTATATAAAGTTCGAAAATTTAGTTGTAAAGCATTAAAAGGTAAGGGCGTAGCAAGTAGCGTAAGCATTATCTATGCCTATTTTGAACAAGAAGACCGTATTGAATTCGTAGAAATATTCCATAAAGCAGATAGGGATAATGAAGATAGAAAGCGGTTGTTGGAGTTGTATGGGTAGGGATAGGTATAAATAGTTTTAGGCCAGCTGTTATCCTGATTGTTTTCTGAATTTTTATATGTTTCTATTAGATAGGAGCTAGAATGAATAATAAGAAAAAAATACCTGATAAGATGGAGCAAGTTTTAACATATGAGTTCCAAGCTTTTTGGGATTTCGTAAATATTGGGGCATCTAAAAGTAAAGTAAGTTTGCGAGACTGGGAATTTATTGCTGAAAGCGGTACTTTTAGCCGAATGATACGCCGTTGGTATCAGACAACCTGGCTGAAAGACAATTACTGCGATCTCTTTAATGGTACTACGCCGTGCCAATATGTAAATAACGTTTCTAACAATATTCTTGATGTTAAAAATCTTTACTGGTATGTTCCTTGTTCTATTAATGAATATAGTTTGTTTGAAAAAAAGGAACTTGTTATGAATAGTTATAGAATAGCTTATTCGCCTAGGAATTACCGCGAAGCAGAGTGTTTTTTGCCTTTTATGCTGGATTTTGGAATATTGCGAAAATTATATAATAAAGGGGTATCTGCTACTTCAAAAAAGAAACTTAGTGGAACTTACAAAAATCATTGGCGAGATTTTATTTCTCAGGATAAGAATTATATGTATTGGATTACGGAAATACTATATATGAATAGGTTGCTTGATTTTGAGATTACCGCGAAAAACGGAACAGGAAAGTTTTTTTTAAATTCCAGAGGAAAAGCCTATTTTTCGCTTGACCCAAAAGACCAAGTTCCTTCTTTTATACAATACGCTATTGAAAATGCCTCCAAAAAAATTGTTGACGCGTTAGAACCGCATATTGTTTGTGGAAAAGAAAGAGAGCTTGAAAACGATAAGAAGCAGCTGCTATTTGCTGAATTGAACAAAAAGCTCAACTTAGTTTTAAACGCGGATGAATGGGTTGAGGTTGACGCGATGATTTTTTCTTTTTGGGATGTATTATTTGAAATGTTTGGCAATATGCTTTTTGACAGTCAAACGGTTAAAAAAATGTCTGACCCCAAAGTTAAAAAATATTGGGAAGATAAAGAGCCTCTTAAAGCAATTTCTGTAAAATATGCTTTTATGGCGTTGGGAATGGCATTGGATAAATATTTTCTGTTTCCTTTTAATTGGTATCTTGGTGCCATAGAATGTGTTTGGTTGTATTATGAGCAGATGATAGAAGATTTATATTATTATTTTGATTTCGCGAAAAAGCTATCGAGCGTTAGTTGGTTTTATTCTGAAGATCGTGAACGGTTAGAGAATTTTGAAAATATATTCTTATCTCCCTGCTCATTTTTTAGGCCTGTTCAATTGAAATAAAGAGTTTTAAGCTTAAAAATAGTTAAGCTAAATATGCAGTTTTTGTCATCTTCTGGCTTGACCAGAAGATCCCGGCTGGTTGTACTCGTATAGATTCCCGCTTGCGCGGGAATGACAACCCGATCAAATTCGCGTTTCGCGCAAGTCTTAAGTTTAAAAGTTAAGGAGGTGTAGTTATGAGTGCGCCGAGTAAAGCGTATCAGTTCCTGTTGGTGAAAGACCAACTTGGGCAAAGGTTAGCCGCCAGCCTAATACTAAATCCCACATTTAGGGAGGTAACGAACTAAATGAAGCTGGGAGGCGGGAGACATCGGG
>JBDRIY010000033.1:0-11113 GCA_043815445.1 Candidatus Omnitrophota bacterium | reverse complement strand
GTTGATTTCAAGGCAGTAAAGCGGGGTTATGGTATAGGTGAAACTTTCAGCGCTTTTATTATGAATTTGAAGTTTAGCGCCTTGGGGCATTAGTTCTGAAACAGCGAGTTTAACGCCGGTAAGACAGTCCTCTACTTTTATCTGCTCCGGATCAACTTCTAAACCCATAGCCTGAGCCGGCGCCGGAGAAAACAAACAAAAAGTTAAAATGAGAATAATCCCCATTAGATGTTTACCCTGTAAGAGGCCAAAGGCCTTACGGGATTTACTGTCTAACGGGGTAAACAGGCTGGATAAGAAAACAGAAAAATTCTTTTTTAAAACCATACTTCTACCTCCCCTTAGAAATATTAATTTCACTAATTAAAAACCACCCAAAAATCAAAACGCGCGCTTTTCGGCACAAACATATTCTAACAAACTATTTTTTATTAATCAATAGTTGTCGACGTTTTTTCCTGGATTCATCTGAATCCTGCCAGGCCCCCTTACTCATTCGTTTCCCTATCTCTCATGTCCTCTAATACTTCCTGAATATCCGCTTTGGTTTCAGGAATATTCTTAGTTATAATCTCCCAAACTATATCTAAATCTACGCCAAAATACTCGTGAATTGTAATATCCCGTAACCCGGCCATCTTTTTCCAGGGAATATTCTTGTATTTAGCTTTGATATTTTCAGGCACATTTTTCGCGGCTTCGCCGATAATTTCAATTTTACGAATGACCGCGTCTTCTACCATTTCCTTTTCCGCGAAGTCTTCGTAAGATAACTCTTTTATATATTCCTCAATTTTATTCATCGCAACCAATATATCTTCTATAAATATCTTATAATTCCTTTTCATATGTATACCACCTCTTTTAAAATCGCGTTTCTTAATTGAGGCCTTAATGCTTTCTTTGTTACTAAATCTACTTTGACTCCTACAATAGCCTCTAGAAAATTCTTTAAATCAATAAATTCCCAGCCTATCGCCTCAGAAAATTCTACCAGAAGGTCGAGATCGCTTTCTTCAGACGCTTGCCCATGTACAAAAGAACCAAACATACCAATATCTTTTACTTTAAATTCTCTTTGCAGCCGGGGAGTAACTTTTTTCAGAATTCTCATTATCTCTTCTCTTGTTTTCACCTTTTCAGCTCCTTTTTAAATTTTGCAGAATATCTTTACCCTGTCTATCGGAAAGTTTATATCCTCTGCCTCTAAAAGATAACTGCCAACATTATTTTATTGCTTCCTACCTAAAATACAATAGTTTTTTAGGCTTTAAGACAAGCCACGGAAATGGTATTGGTTATTCTTCAGGAAAACTACCTCAAGCTACTCTATATCCCCAAACTCGCAGCTAAGCGCCTGTCCCTGTTTACGGGGGCTCTCTGCCATCGACTTTTATATGTTTTCTCGTTGCGCCCGCGAAAAGCCAAAAGCCAAACGATTTTATCCTTATCGTCAACATCGTATAAGATTCTATAGTTTCCGATTCTTTTTCGGTGTTGCGCAATGTATGCGGCTACCGGGATAGGCGGTTTAATTTTGGGTTTACCTTCGGACTTAGGATTTTTCTCTAAATCCTTTAATGCGTTCGAAACTTCTTCTTGTATATATCTAGGAGCGATACTAACTTTTTTATCAAATTTCTTTTTCAAAGAGTTCGTTGGAAATAGCGTCCGATAGCTCATTTCTTTGTTTTGTACTTTTTAATCAAATCCGCGGCAGGCACGCCTTTAGTTCCTGCGGCGATTGCTTTTCTTCCTTCACAAATCGCTTCTATTGTTTCCGGGTCGGAAAGTTCGTCAAGCATATCCAAAAGGCCTAACATTTCTTTATAATCTAACATAATTCTCACTGGCCGCCCATGCTCAGTTATCACTAAAGGTTCATCATCCTTAAGAAACTCAAATAAATGGTTTCGGAAAGCCCTCGCTCCAATATGCTCAGCTTTTAAAAAATCTAATGTCGTACTCATTTTTAACCTCCGTTCTTATAATCTATATTTGTGCTCACTCTTGTGGACACTTAGAATATACCACATTTTTATTGTATATGTCAAGTTCTATTTGAAATAAGTGTCTGTCCCTATTTACCCTTCTGAGCGAGCGAAACAAAAAACGCCGTCATTCTGAGCGAACAAAGTGAGCGAAGAATCTCTGAATATAAGATTCTTCGGCCTCTCGGCCTCAGAATGACAGAAGAAAAAAATGGCTTCAGAATAACAGAAAAGTGATGATATTTGGTAAAAGTGGCGTAAAAAGCGTTGAAAAATAAGAGCAAAATAGGCAGGGCGTTGCCCCCTTTAATTTAACACGACTTTGTTAATTTTTATACATTTTTTTTACAAAACTCTTTGACTTGTAAACAAATTTTAGCGCTTTATGCCTTGTTTTAGAATATTATTACAAATTGTCATTACGAGCGGAGCGAAGTAATCTCAAAAGGCTTGAAAAATAAGAGATTGCTTCGCCTTTTGGGCTCGCAATGACGATATTTTGGATATTATTAGTATTTCAGCCCATAAACCATTAAAAAATCCTTATAGAATAAGATATTTTAACTAAAATAACCTAGAATTTTAACAAAGTAGTGTATTTGATTTATAAGTCTTTGGGGCGGTTGGAGTTGAGTAAAGCGTCTACTATATATAATTATATATACTTTTAGGTGTGTGTCTCCGGACTTATGACAATGGCTGCCAGATATTCCGCGGGAGATATGGCAGGAATAGGAGATTTTTTAAAATCTATAAGATTCCTGGTAATTATATAATTGGCTTGACAGCTTTCAGCACAAGCCATCTGTATACTATCTTCAAAATCTCTTGTCTCTAATTCTAAGCCTCTTTCCAACGTCTTTTTATTGACTTCGACAACAGACAATAATTTCAATAAGTCTCGAGTATAACTAAGGGCCTTCTTACGATTGTTTTCTTTTTGGATAAGGTAATAAATTGTAGTACAAGAGATAGCGCTAATATACCCCAGAGCCTTTTTTCTTTCTATATGGCTTAATATTTTCTGAGAAGCCGTTAAATGAGGCTCTCTATCTAAGGCTACATTTAAGATTACATTAATATCGATGAGGAGTTTATGCATGGAGATATTTTTTCTCCAGATGTTTTTTGTGGCCTTGCCGAGTTACTTTTTTGCCTTTGATAACTCCACTCAGCCGGTTGACGATAGGGGTGATACCAGAAGAGGACACTTGTATTTTTCTTAAACGAAGTAAATAATCCGAAAACATTTGCGACACGGATTTATTATGTTGTTTAGCCCACTGTTTGCCAAACTCTTTTGTGTCCTTTCTTACCCATAATGTCAATTTAGTTTTAGATAGCGCGGATTGCATTATTTGTTTCCTCCTTACGTATAAAGTATACCTTATATTACGTATAATGTCAAGGTTGTAATAATTCGGTCAAATAGTTAGGTGTGTGTCCCCAGACTTCAGAATGACAGAAGAAAAAAACAGCCTCAGAATGACAGAAAAGTTATGATATTCGGTAAAAGTGGCGTAAAAAGCGTTGAAAAATAAGAGCAAAATAGGCAGGGCGCTGTCCCCTTTAATTTAATTTAACAAAATAGCTTAAAGATTCAAGAATTAAGTGTTCTGTCCCCGGAATTCTCAAGAATTAAGTGTTCTGTCCCCGGAATTCTACTGAATCAGACTGTGTCATAATGACGATATTTTGAATGTTATTATTATTTCAACGCATAAGCCATTAAAAAGTCCTTATAGAGTAAGACATTTTAACTAAAATAACCTGGAATTTTAACAAAGTAGTGTTAAAAAGAGTGGACTTTGTGTGTACTTTATGGTATATACTAATTAGGAGGTAAAACAATATGAAAACAATTGACCCAAAAAACACCCGGATCGATTTGAGGGTTGCAAATTCTCAAAAAAAGCTCTTAATGTATGCTGCAGTACTAGGTAAAATGAAACTTTCAACCTTTGTACTTAATAGTGCTCGTAAGGAAGCGGAAAGGGTTTTAGCTAATAAAATCTATTTCTTTCTGCCGGAGAAACGCTGGAATGCTTTTTGTTCCGCTCTTGATAGGCCGGCCCGTGAAATACCACGGTTAAAACAACTTCTCTTAAAACCAAGCGTTTTTGATGAAAAGTAAATCTCCTTTTAGCAGTATAGGCCTGCTTGAGAAACATCACGCGGTTGATACCTTTGACTGCGGCATTGAGTCGCTCAATGAATATCTAATAAAATTTGCTTATGTGAATAATCAAAACCGCTCATCGCGCACTTATATTACAAGCATAAAAGAAAAAGTTATTGGTTATTATACGCTCGCGCCAGGAGCAGTAGTTAAAGAGGACGCGCCGGAACGCATAGCTCAAGGCCTTGCCCGCCATCCGGTACCAGTGATTATTCTTGCTCGTCTTGCCGTTGATAAAACTAAACAAGGTGTAGGCATAGGCGCAGGGCTTTTAAAGGACGCTTTTCTTCGTATCGTTAGCGCTGCTGATATTATTGGCGGGCGAGCCGTTCTGGTACATGCGAAGAATAATTCCGCTAAAGCCTTTTATAAAAAGTTTGGCTTTGAGCAATCTCCGATTGATTCCCTTCATTTGTTTCTTCTTTTGAAAGATATCAAAAAAGTCTTAGGTATTTAAAAAAATATATCAGATCAGTAGGATCAGATCAGTAGACGCTTTACTTAAACCCTTGCCCACCAAGATATTATAAATCAATTACACTCTTCTACGTCCTTGGCGCCTAGGGAAGAAATGCCCTTTTTCTTTTATTAAGCGCTTGATGAACTCTTCGGATCCTCTTGGGAGTTCTAAGTTTTCAAAAAATGATTCTTCTTCGGGGTTAAAAGATTCTAAAAATTCTTTATATTTCTCACGTCTTATTTCTAAGGTATTACCAAAAGTTTCAAAGGCTGGAGATTCATGAGTTAATTTGTCTTGATAGTCTGATGTGTAATGTTTTGCGCTGCTGTATGGATATTCCCAGGCTTTTCAACCATTCCTGCTTTAACCGGATTTCTTTCAATATATCTTCCACAGCCTAAAAGATACAGCTCTTTTTGTATGGGCTGGCTTTTAAATCTGCCTTGCCACAGATGTCCTGCTGATTTATATTTTCTGTGGTAATAATATACATAAGATCTGGCTATTCCAGCCATTGCTGAAGAAATCATCTTTGGTTCATCTAACTCCAAAACTATATGGTAATGATTAGACATTATTACCCAATGGTAAATCTTTAATTCTTTAGCTTTACAACAATTAGAGAGCAATTTAATGAAATAATTATAATCTTCATTATCATGGAATATTTTATCACGGTTTTGGCCTCGATTGAAAACATGATAAAGTAAAGATTGGCTTAATTGATGAGTTCTTCCGGCAGAAGGCATAGATTTATTGTATCAGGAGAAAAAAGAATGTCAATATTTGATTTATAAGTCTTTGAGGGGGTTGGGGATGAGTAAAGCGTCTACTATATACTATACTATATCGTAAGGATAGAATGCTCTACGCCCGTAAAGAAATCCTCTGGATCGATCTCAACTGGAAAAAGCCCTGGATTATAGATCTCAATCCTATCTTTGAAAAGCGCTACTTCATTCCCTTTGGGGTTAGCAAAATCACGATGACACAGCGAATTGCCGATCGCCTCGGAAAGCGCCCGAACCGGAATCTCCTTGCGGCGGCTTTCGCTCAAATCCGCGCGCCACTTCTTATGCTCGTTAACATAAACCTCCGCCTGCTGACGCAAAGCAATAGGCTTCACCCCATAAAACTCCGCCAAATCTCTATCCAACATTACCTTTTCCCCTAAGTATGAGTATCTTGCTGTTTATGACTTCCTGTAATACTAATTCCGTCTTCATCATTTCTCCTTAGAGGACAACGGCGCCCATACTATTTTCACCTTATTTTTCAATGCTTTTCAAGCCTGTTTTTCCGCTTTTGAAGTGTGTGTCTATAGTCTTTTGTTACTCAGCTCTAATTTACTCTCCATCAATCCCTCTTATCAACTCCTCGAAATTATCGGGAATGGATATGATTTTGTTGCTTTTGCTTTCTATTAAAAACATAGTTGGGGTGCTTAATATGGCGTAGTTGTTTGCGGCGGGGCTGTTTACTCCTCCTTGAGCTTGGAGGTGCTTCCATTCAGGAAAGCTGGCTATGGCGGTTTCCCATTCTTGGGCTTGGGCCGCGGTCTCAGTCAGGCCTATAGCAATAATATCAAGTTTTTCTTTATTTTCGGATCGCGCGGACCATTGCTTAAGTTTTTCTTTTAGCCGCCGACAGCCGCTGCAGTCAGTTGACCAAAACAAAAGCAGTTTATACTTTGCTTTGGCTTCCCATTTATAAAATTCAAAATCATTGCCTTGGGTATCGCTAATAGTAAAATCCGGAGCTAAAGCTCCCGGGATTAATTTTGCCGCGCTTTCTACGCGCTTGGTTATTTGCTGTTTTTTTGAAGTTAAACAATTGGGATTATTAATATGCTCTTTGAGCATCGCCATTCCTTGGGTTATGTTGTAAGTTTCATAGCCGGTATAAAAATAATCTACCATCCAGCCGTAAACTTTAGGGTGGCCTTGAGCGGCTTTAGCGCAGGCGGCGCGCCCGGCTTGGGTAAGCAGTTCTTCGCGCTCCGGCTCAGACTTAGCCTGTATAGCGTGCATATTTATATAAGCGTCCATAAATCTGGTTAATTCTCTTGAACGCGTGAGCAAAGGATCGCTGAAATCAATTGCTTCAAAATAATTCTTTATTAGCAGGTTAAGGTTCTCTTGCTCGCCGGCGGCCCACACTACTTTGGGCATATATTGAAACTGAAACAGCCTGCTGACGTAAAGTTTTCGGTATTTTTTAGCCTGGCTGTTTATCCAATTGTTATATTCTGTCCTGCGTTCTTCAAACTCTTGGACTGCCTGTTTATAAACTCGTGACTTAGGCCGGTCATAACTTAATAAAAATTGTTTAAGCAGTTCTAAAGGCATACGGATTTGACTGTTTTCTTTCATAAAAGCGCTGTAAACCGTATTTTCGGTTTCGCCCTGGCTAAATTTAGTTTTCTCATCGTTGTTAATATAGGGCGGGTTCACAGTTATCTCAATGTCCTGATCATTAAGAAAAATAACTCTTTCTGAAGGATAAGGATGATCACCTTGTTTAGCGCTGTAATCAATTCTCAGCACAAATTCTCCGGGCAGGTATCGCGCCGGCACTTTGATAACCGCTGTTTCACCGCCTTTTATAACCTCTGTCTCAGCTATAGGATTTACAGCTCTTACCCCTTCAAAAGGCATCAGCGAAATTTTAGCGCTAAACACCCCCTGTAAATGAGCGGTAAAAAGGCGCTCACCCGCGCCTTGCTCCCGCGCCAAAACACTAAAACTCAAAACAAACCCAACCCCCCCTACTATCACACCCAATCTAAACCAGCAAAAAATTCTTTGTATCATTTTTTAAAAGTATTTAATCCGGATAATTTATCCCAACAAAGAAAATTAACGTTCACTAAATAAGCATTCAGGCTGTGTCGTATTGTAGTTGCCTGATTTATCAGGCACGATATAGGCTACCCCATAAATTGGGCAACTACAATATATTGCGCGCGTTTGCGCGATATAAGCAATTGTAACACAGTCTGAATGCTTATTTAGTGAACTTTAATCGGTTTTGTTTTCAGAGAATATATTTGTTATTTATTTTGGCATTTTTTACAGTATGTTGGTGAATATTCGGAGGTGCTTCCGTCGTCGTTTAAGATTTTTGATACTTCAGATCTTTCAATACACATAAGTTCTATTATATCTCCGGACTCAACTTCATACCAGATCATTTCTGTGTCATCTTCGGTTCCTTCGGAGATTACAGCTTTGATTTCCTGGCCGTCTGTAGTGTAGATAGTTTCGGTGTAGCCGGCAATCTGGCCGGTTAAAAAACAAGCGATTCCCAAAGCAAACAATACTTTTAAAGTTTTCATTTTACCCTCCATTTTTTTTAAATCCCCCCTGCCCCCCTTTCCAAAAAAAAGGGAGGGGTTGTTCCTATTTTGTTTCTAAAACAGCTTTGTCTTCGTAAATTTCTACATTTTCCAGTTTAAAGGTTTCCATAACCAGTTCGGTAACTATTCTTTCTTTTTCTTCGGTGGTGTATTGGAATTCAACCTGCTGGCGGACTTCTTCAAAAGGCTTGTCTTTAGCCTGCTCTTTGTCAACTATATGAAAAACGTAAAATTCATCTTTTATTTCTAAAATTTCACTATTAGCGCCTTTTTCTAAAGTCATTAATATATCTAAAATTCCGCCGTCAAAAATATCTTGAGCTTCGGGAAGCATATGCTCATCTTTTGAAACCCAGGATTCTATGCCAACTGCTTTTTTACCGGCGGCCTTTTCAAAGCTTTTGCCTTTTTCTAAAAGTTTAGTTATTTTTACCAGTTGTTCCTTATTTTTTTCCTTAATATAGCTTAATTTTATTTTAGCTTTTGTTTGATATTTATCTTTGTTCTCTTGGTAAAACTTTTCAAGATTTTCCTGATTAGCTTTTAACCCTTGATTAATCGCGTTTTGAAGCATTTTTTCAGCTAAAAGGCTGCGCTTAACCCTTTCTATCTCTTCTGTTATTTCTTTATCTTTTTCCAGGCCTTCTTTTACAGCTCTTTTGCTTAGGGCGGCTTGAGCGATATAATTACGGATAAAGTTTAAACGCCAGTCAGAGCTTTTTTCGTAATTTTCTTTTAGAAAACGGTTTAGCCTTGAAGCAACTTTATTTATTTCAGAAATATAAATTTCATCGCTGCCTACTTTTCCTACTACATAATCTTCTTCTTTGCTTTCCTGTTCTTGAGCAAAAACAGTTCCTTGAATCGATGCCGCGAAAACTAACATTCCCAAGATTAACCATACTTTTTTCATTCTTTCCCTCCTGGCGCTCTCCACCTCCGAAGATTGTACAAATACAAACATCGGGGGTGTGAGTTTTTTTACTGTTTAAAACCGCTTAAGGCTAACTGCTGTTTAGCCCACCTAATCCAAGTTTGAACTTTTTCTTTATCCTTGGCTCCCGGCATTAATTTTAAATATTCTTGATAATGATAGATAGCCTGTTCTTTGTCTTGAAAATGATCATCATAAAGAATACCTAAATTATAATGAGTGTCCGGATCGTTAGGGTTAATATCTAAAGCTTTTTGATATTCAATTTCAGCTTCGTCATATTGTTCATTTTGGTCATACATAAGCGCTAGGTTATAGTAGTATTTGAGATCTTTTTGTTTCACGTTCTCCTCAACAGCCAACTCTTTTTCTTCTATTACCTCTTTCTCTTCTGTTATCTCTTTTTCATTTTCAAACTCTTCAGCCTCAACCGCTTTAACCGCGATTTCTTTTTCCGGTTCAGTTATATTCTTCCGCGTTTTTTTGCGCTTAATCACTGCTTGTTCTAATTCTTTAATCTGAGTTTGTAAATCTTGAGCGCATACCTTATACGCGCCTAAAGCTGTAAAAAATAGCGCTAAGATAAGTATAAAATTTGTCCGCGCTAAATTATTTTTGTTTATTCTCATAGTTTATTCTTTTTTCGGCTTTCTTGTTTTCTCTTGGCTAACAATTTCAGTTTTGGGAAGCTTTCTCTTCTTTCCAATTAATTCGGTAGCAAAAACTCCTTCATCTCCGCCAATAATATGCGGAGTTACAAAAATTACGATTTCCTTTTTTTGTTTATCGCTTGAACTATTTTTGAAAAACCACCCTAAAATAGGAATATCCCCTAATAGCGGGGTCTTACTAACAGCTGTGATTACAGTTTCTTTTATCAACCCGGCAAGCATAATAGTTGTTCCGTCTTTTACTAAAACGCTGGTTTCAACGTTAGAAGTGCTAACTATAGGAATTTCATTGCCTTCGGTAGTTTCCAGGGTGCTGGTTACTGAACTTATTTCCGGTTTAAGTTCCATCTTGATAAATCCATCCTCGCCAATAACCGGAGTAACATACAAAGTAACTCCTACATCTATAAACTCTACATTTTCCGAAGTAGTAGTAGTGACTTCTCCTGCTGTGGTGGTAGAAGTTACATAGGCTTCCCGGGTTCCAACCATAAACTTTGCTTCTTCATTATTGCAGATAGCAATATGCGGTTCGGAAATAATCTTAGTTTCTCCTAAACTTTGGATGAAACTAAAAGCCGCGTCATAAGCATCTACGGCTAAAGTGCCTATTGTCATAACCATGGAAGATGAACTGCCGGAAGAACCAATAGGAAATGTTCCGGCAAATCAAGGTTGTCGCCGGTACGGAATATTTTTTCCCATTCTATTCCTTTGTAATCATCATCATCCAAAGTTAATTCTACTACTTTTGCTTCCACAAGGACTTGTTTTGTTTTAGCGTCAAAAGCCTTAACTAATTTTCTGATTTTTTCCATATTATGAGCAAGGTCGGCTATAACTAAAGTATTTGTTCTCTCGTCAGTCCGAATAACGCCGATATTTTCAGTTAAAGATTTAGTTATTTCTGCGGCTATAGTTTTAGCCTCAGCGTAAGAAAGAACAAAAGTTTCTTCAACCGTAGGAATAACACGGGAAATAGTAGGCAAATCAACCTGCTTAATAATTTCTTCCATCTCTTCTATTTTTTCAGGAATATCTATTAATATAACTGTTGCTGTAGTTGTGTCGGCAACCACTTTGCCGACATCGCTTTTTATATTCCCCAACATTGTTACTACACCTGAAGGATCAGCATATTTAAGAACAATAGTTTTGGCATCTCTTTTATCAACATAAGGCTTGCCGTAAAGAGCTTTATATTCAGCATCAGTCATTAGGGTAATTATGTTTTTTTTAGTTTCCCGAGCCAGGGAGTTAGTTAAAATAATTATATCTAAAACATCAGCTATAGTCACGCTGTTTAAGAATAAGGTTACTCTTCCTGAAACGCTTTTTGTAGCCACAATATTTAGATTGCCTTTAGTAGCTAAGAATTTTATAGTATCTACTATATCCATTTCTCTTAAATCTAAAGACACCGGAACTGCCAGGCCGGTTTCTATATCTCCGGTAGAGTTGAAAGTTTCATCTTCGCTGAAAGTTAAGGTTTGGCTGGCAGGAGAGCCGGGGTTATCAGC
>JBDRIY010000032.1:0-29747 GCA_043815445.1 Candidatus Omnitrophota bacterium | reverse complement strand
AACAGGAAGGCCTTTGGGTGATGATGCTTTTATCATAAAGCTTGAAAAAATATTTGGTAAAAGATTAAAAGCATTACCGCGCGGCCGGCCAAAGAAAAAATAGAAAAACGGCCGCTGCCCCTATTAATAAAGCCTCTTTCTTGCAAAATTTCCCGTAACAAAAAATTTTGACAATATTAAAAGTAAAGGTATAATAAAGACAAATTAACTTAAAAAATATTAACTCTTTAATTTAACAAACGATGAAAAACATAAAAATAATAAAAAACGTCATAAGCGAAAACAGAAAACTGTTAGAAGAAGATTATAAAGTAAAAGTTATTGGGATCTTTGGTTCCTACGCAAGAGGAGATATCAGAAAAAAAAGTGACCTTGATATTTTGGTAGAATTTTCCGAAATTCCCGATATATTTAAATTTATGGAACTTGAGGGAATTCTGAGCAATCTAATTGGCCTAAAAGTTGATTTAGTCACGAGAAAAGCTTTAAAACCTCTGATAAAAGATGAAATCCTTAAAGAAACTATTTATATATGACAAAACGAAATTATAAACTCTATGTAAAAGATATTCTGGATGCAATAGAAAAGATAGAAGAATATACTAAAAATTTATCTTTTGAAAAATTTTCTGACAATAAACTGGTTATAGACGCAGTGGTAAGGAACTTTGAAATTATCGGAGAAGCCTCCAAAAATATTCCAGGCCAGATTAAAACTTTACATCAAAATATCCCTTGGAAAGAAATGGCAGGAATGAGAGATAAAATAATTCATGAATATTTTGGCGTAGATTTAGATATTGTCTGGAAAACTATAGAAACCCGCCTTCCTAATCTAAGAACATCCCTTAGAGATATTTACGAATCTACGGCAGAAAGCTAATCCCCCCCGAAGCGCTAATACACTATAGTAGCTCCTGTTAATGATGCAAAAAGATATGAGAAGTTCAGGGTTAGAAATTATCGGCAGTATCCCCTGGGCACACACTTCTGTCATAAAGCTTGAAAAATTATTTGGCAAAAGATTAAAAGCATTACCGCGCGGCCGGCCAAAGAAGAAATAAGAAAAACGGTCGCTGTCCCTATTAAATACGTAAGTATTCTTTAGTTTCCGCCGGAGTATCTTTTTGTTTTAGCATATTTCTATATTTTTCATTTATAGTTATTTTGGGTAGTTCATTATTGTTCATTATTACTTCATAATCTCGTAACCTATGTATTAGTTGCACAAATAGGGTAAATTACACTCAATTAGGGAAAAAAATCCGTAGTGTATGGAAAAAAAACTATTTGATATTCGCTTCAACTTTTCAAGAAGGGATACAGAGGTTTAAAAGAATAAGGAATCTTGATATGGTAATAATTGGTTTAAGATTAGAAGATAAGAGCGGCTTAAATTTTGCGCAAAAAGTAAGAAAAGCTGACGGAAAGGTAAAATTTATAATGATATCCGCGTTTGGAACCGCGGAAATGAAATTAAAAGCAAGGTCTTTAGGCGTATATCATTTTCTGGATAAGCCTTTAAAAGTAGAAAGGCTATTAGGTATAATTAATACTGATTGTTCATAGATAATTAGGATATAAAAGGTTAACCGCCCCTTTGTTCATTCCGTTAGAAAAACTTTTTCTAACGGAATAAAAGCGGAATCTAAAAAAGAAGGAGGTGTTGAAAATGGCAGTAGAAAAAGCAATCGGTTCTTCCAGTATTGTAGAAGTTATTGACCGTATCCTTGCGAAGGCTAAGGGAGAAAGTATATTTATATTAGTAAATTAGAAGGGGATATTATTTGCACTAAATATCTGGAAGTTTTATCATCGGCCGCTGTGAGCGGAAGTATTAAAGCCCCTTTATTGGTAGTTAAAGAAGGCGCTCTCTTAGAGGGTAATTGTGAAGTACCTTTTAATAAGATTGCGGAAGCCGTAAAGAATTTCCCCCAAAAAGGCCTCAAAAAGCAAAAATAACCCCCCCTAAATAAGGACAGTAGCGCCTCTATTCTTTTAGTCTTATTTTCTGGCGCTTTCAAAGCAAAAATCAAAGAAAAGTTTTTATATTGATTTAAGGAAGAACTCTTGTTACAATAGAAAATAATAAATAGTAGTTCGTAGTTAGCAGTTTGTTAGAGAGAGGCCGTTATTTTAGGGAGGATACATGAAAAAGATAGATTTGGCGAAGATTATAAAGGGGAAGAAGGTTGGGTTTGTTCGGCTTTGGTTTACGGATGTTTTAGGGTTCTTGAAGAGTTTTGACATTCGCATAGAGGAGTTGGAAGGTGCTTTAGAAGATGGTATGGGTTTTGATGGTTCTTCAATTGAAGGGTTTTCGCGTATTGAAGAGTCGGATATGCTGGTCAAGCCGGATATTAGTACTTTTCAAATTCTGCCCTGGATTAAAGAAGCTAAACCTGTAGCTAGAATGTTTTGTGATGTTCTAGAGCCGGGAGGAAAACCGTTTACCGGCGATCCCCGCTATGTTTTAAAAAGAAATTTGGAAGAAGCTAAAAAGATGGGTTTTTCTGTTTTTAATATTGGCCCTGAACTTGAATATTTTTATTTTCGCAATAAAGGCGGAACAGAGATTCTTGACCGGGGAGGTTACTTTGATTTAACTCCGATGGATATAGGACAGGACTTGAGGCGGCAAACCGTTATTATGCTGGAGAAAATGGGCATTGATGTTGAATATTGGCATCATGAAGTTGCTAATTCTCAGCATGAAATTGATTTACGTTATCAGGAAGCGCTTAAGATGTCGGATAATGTTATGACTTACCGGATGGTTGTAAAAGAAGTAGCTATGCAGAGCAACTTTTACGCTACTTTTATGCCTAAGCCGGTTTATGGAATAAATGGAAGCGGTATGCATACGCATATGTCTTTGTTTAAGGGACAAAAGAACACTTTCTTTGATCCTAAAGATAAGCATCATCTTTCACAAACAGCCAAGTATTTTATAGCCGGAGTATTAAAGCATGCCAGAGAAATTTGTTCAGTTTGTTGTCAATGGGTAAATTCTTACAAAAGGCTTGTTCCCGGGTATGAAGCCCCGGTTTATGTTTCCTGGGCACAGAAAAATAGGTCGGCTTTGGTTAGAGTTCCTGTTTATAAACCGGGAAAAGAAAAAGCTACAAGAGTTGAGCTGCGTAATCCTGATCCGGCCTGTAACCCTTATCTAGCGTTTTCAGTTATGCTCGCGGCAGGCTTGGAGGGTATTAATAAAAAATATCCCCTGCCCAAGGAAGTAGCTCATAATATATATGAGATGACAGAAGCGGAGAGAAAAAAAGCGGGGATAGAATCTTTACCCGATGATTTGTTTGAAGCCATAAAATTAACTGAGAAAAGCGCTTTGGTTAAGAAAGCCTTAGGTGATAAAGTTTTTGAATTCTTTATCCGTAATAAAAAAGATGAATGGGCTGAATACAGAAGGCAGATAACAAAGTTTGAATTAGATAAATATTTACCGATATTATAAAATATGTCGAAATTACCATATAAAGAATTCACTAATACTTTAAATAAAATAAGCAGTGCTATAACTAGCGATCTTTATCTCGAAGATGTTTTAAAGCTTATTGTTACCTTAACCGCTAATGTTATGAAGGCAAAGATTTGCGCTTTATGGCTTTTAGACCCTGCCGCAAAAAAGCTTAAGATAAAAGCTACACAAGCTATGAGCAGCGAATATTTAAAAGAGCGGACGCTTGAGCTTGGAGAAGGTATTGTTGGACTGGCGGCTAAAGAAAAAAAAGCGGTAAAAATATTGGAAGTATTAAAGGATGATAGGTATAAAGAAAAAAAACTTGCTAAAAAGGAAGGCCTTGTCTCAATGCTGAGCGTGCCGATGATGATAAAAAAAAGGGTTATAGGCGTTATTAATTGCTATACTACAGTCATTCATGAGTTTACAAAGGGTGACATAGGCCTCTTAAGCACAGTGGCGAATCAGGCAGCAGTAGCAATTGAAAATACAGAACTTATAGTCAAAACTAAAATAATTCAGGAAGAACTTGAAGCCAGAAAAAAAGTTGAACGGGCAAAGGGAATATTAATGAAAGATCAGGATCTTAGTGAAAATGAGGCTTATACTTTGATAAGAAAATCGAGTATGGATAAACGTGTATCTATGAAAGAAATAGCTGAAGCAGTTATCCTTGCTAGTGAGATAAAGAAACATTAATAATTATACAAATAACAATTTATCAATAATTAAAGGTTCAGGCAGGCCTGAACCCTACAGCGCAACCGTACAACGAATAACGTATTAATAAAAGGATAAAAGATGATAAATAGAGCGAGTTTTGATAATGAAAAATATTTAAAAGAACAAACCCAGGCTATATTAGAAAGAGTTGGAAAGTTTGATAATAAACTTTACCTTGAGTTCGGAGGGAAAATAATCTTTGATTATCACGCTTCAAGAGTTCTTCCCGGCTTTGATCCCAACGTTAAGATGAGGCTCTTACAGCAATTAAAAGATAAAGCTGACATAATATTGTGTATTTATGCCGGAGATATTGAAAGAAGAAAAGTTAGAGCTGATTTTGGAATTACTTATGATGTAGACGCTCTTAAACTAATCGATGATTTAAGAGAGTGGGGAGTCGGGGTAACAGCAGTAGTAATAACCCGTTTTGACAACCAGCCTTCAGCAAAAATATTTAAAAATAAGCTGGAGCGCAGAAATGTCCGAGTGTATACTCACAGCCTTACAAAAGGCTATCCTACAGATGTAGATTTAATTGTCAGCAGCCAAGGCTATGGCGCTAACGACTATATTAAAACCAAAAAACCTTTGGTAATAGTTACCGGCCCCGGCCCGGGAAGCGGGAAACTGGCAACTTGCCTTTCTCAATTATATCATGAATATAAAAGAGGAGTAAAAGCAGGCTATGCTAAATTTGAAACTTTTCCTATATGGAATATCCCCCTTAAACATCCGGTGAATATAGCTTATGAAGCGGCAACAGCTGATCTTAGAGATATTAATCTTATTGACCCTTTCCATTTAGAGGCTTATCAAAAAATAGCTATAAATTATAACCGTGATGTAGAAGCATTTCCCCTGCTTAAAAGAATTTTGGAAAAAATAACTCAAGCTGAATCAGTATATAAATCACCTACTGATATGGGGGTAAATCAGGCTGGTTTTGGAATAGTTGATGACAAAGGAGTAGGAGAGGCCGCGAAACAGGAAATTATCAGAAGATATTTTCGTTATAGATGTGAATATATTATGGGTTTTTTAGATAAGGAGACAGTGCAGCGGGTAGAACTTATTATGGAAGAGCTGAGGCTTTTGCCTTCGCATAGATTAGTAGTTGAACCGGCGGGAAAAGCAGCTCAGGAAGCTCAAAAAAATAAAAAAGGCAATGAAGGATTTTTTTGCGGCTCGGCTATAGAGCTAAAAGACGGTACGATAGTCACTGGAAAAAATTCGCCTCTTATGCATGCTACCTCAAGCCTGATTTTGAATGCTGTCAAAAAATTAGCGGAAATTCCTGATAAAATTCACTTGTTAGCGCCTAACATAATGGAATCAATAGGAAATTTAAAGAAAAGTATTTCCGGTTCAAAGAGCGTAAGTTTAGACTTAGAAGAAGCTTTAATCGCGCTAAGCGTAAGCGCGACCGCTAATCCAGCCGCTCAATTAGCCATAGAAAAGCTAAAAGAGCTTGCAGGCACAGAAGCGCACACAACTCATATACCTACCCCTGGTGATGAGGCAGGCTTGCGCAGGTTAGGAGTAAATCTTACCAGCGAACCGAATTTTTCTACTAAGTCTTTGTTTGTAGTTTGAAAAATATAAAATTGAACGAAAACACATCTCATTTTTGCAAGATGGGATGTGTTTTATTTTTAAATACAAGCATTGTTTCGGCTCTGTCATTCCCGCTTGTGCCCTTTAGGGCGCGAAAGCGGGAATCCAGAGAGTGTTGGTATATAGTATAAACATTGTTTCGGCTCGCGGGGATGTTGATGAAAATCCCTACGGGATTTCCCTCAACGCTTGCCGGAATTCAATTCGACTACACGTTTTTCTAAAGAAAAACGTAAGTCTCATTGAGGAGGTTATGAAATGGAAAGGGTTTATTTGAGCAGAGAAGGGTATGAGAAGATGCAGGTTGAACTTGAGCGTTTGAAGAATGTGAAAAGAAGAGAGATATCTAATGCTCTTGAGCATGCCCGCTCTTTAGGAGATTTAAAAGAAAACGCTGAATATCATACGGCAAAAGACGCTATGTCTGATAATGAAAAAAAGATAAGAGAGCTTGATAATAAACTAAGCCGGGCTGAAATTATAGATGATGCCAGAATTGATTCTAGCAAAGCTTATATTGGAGCAAAATTAAAGATAGTGGATTTAGACAATGGCGAAGAATTAAATTATACTTTAGTAAGCCAAGACGAAGCAAACATAACAGACGGCTCGATTTCAGTAGTTTCCCCGGTAGGAAAAGCATTGTTAGGCCATGAGGTTGGAGACGAAGTCGAGGCTAATGTTCCAGCCGGACTACTAAAATACAAGATAATCGAAATATCAAGATAAATTTTAATCTTCTTTAAAGCTACAATCAGATAGCTAATTTAAAATTAAAGATTTTCTACAATGAAGGTAAAAAAACCAGAGCTGGCAGCTCCGGCAGGAGATTGGGGTTCGCTTTATAGCGCGGTTGAAGCTGGGGCTGATAGTGTTTATTTTGGCGTTAAGGGCCTTAATATGCGCAATTTGGCTGTTAACTTTGATATTTTAGAGCTTAAAAAGTTAATGGCGGTTTTACATAAGAGTAAAAAGAAAGGCTATTTAGCCTTAAACGTTATTGCCTTCAGCAAAGAACTTACTAAAATAAGAAAAATTTTAAAGGAAGCGAAAAAAGCCAAGGTTGACGCGGTTATACTTTGGGATATGGGGGTCTTTGCCTTGGCCAAAGAGCTAGGCTTAAGAGTTCATCTTTCAACCCAAGCAAGCGCTTCCAACTATTTGGCTTTGAAAAATTACTCTCAGCAGGGAGTAAGGCGAGCGGTTCTGGCGAGAGAGTGCGGAATTAGCGATATTAAAGAGATAGTTTTAAAACTGCGTAAAGAAAAAATTAACTGTGAGGTTGAAGCTTTTATACACGGAGCAATGTGTGTAAGTATTTCCGGAAGATGTTTTTTATCGCAGTATTCATTTTCTAAGTCAGCTAATAGAGGGGAGTGCCTTCAGCCTTGCAGAAGAGAATTTTTAATTACCGACATCCAAGACGGGCATCAATATGAAGTAGGCCGCGACTATGTTTTAAGCCCTAAGGATTTATGTACCATTGATTTTATAGACAAACTTATAGAAGCGGGGGTAAGCGCTTTTAAAATAGAAGGCAGGATTCGTTCTTCGGAGTATGCTAAAGTTGTAACTTCCGTTTATAGGCGGGCAATAGACGCTTATTTTAATGGGAAACTGACAAAGCCGCTCAAAAAGAAACTTAAGAATGAATTAAGCGGAGTTTATAATAGAGGATTTTCAAGCGGGTTTTATTTAGGCGCGCCGAAAGAGCCGCCCAGCAGAGAACTTGAGCATACCCATGAGAAGATTTATTCCGGTCAAATAACAAGATTTTTTAAGAAAATCGGCGTTGCCGAGGTTAAAGTAAGCAATGAGCCTATAAAAAAAGGCGATGAAATACTATGTGTAGGTAAAAATACCCCGGCTTCTTTCGCGATTGTGGATAATATTCAAATGAACCATAAGTTCGTAAATGAAGTAAAAAAGGGTGAAGCCGCGGGCATAAAACTGCCCTTTATTGTTAAGCCCAAAGATAAAGTTTTTATCCGAAGGAAAAAGGCGGATAAGGCATAAAGGGCCCTGCAATGTTTACCAGCCAAATTTTTTAAAAATTTTTTGATTTAGGGGTTGACAGAAAATAATTATATTGTAAAATACTTTTTAATCGTTCTAAATTTCACGATTAACTATGAAGAAAGTTTCTAATAGAATTGTTAGCAGGGCTTTTTTATACATTCGTACTCTTGAAAATCTGATTAAAGAAAAAAGGTTCCTTATATCTTCAGCAGAGTTGGCGGAGATAACAGGTTTGACCGATGTTCAGATAAGAAAAGATATTTCAAAATTTGGAAAAGTCGGAATACCCAGAATAGGGTATAAAGTTGTTGAATTGAAAAATATTCTTGAGGATTTTGTTCTTCAGCAGAACGTTGTGCATATTGCTTTGTTCGGGGTAGGCAATCTTGGTGCGGCTCTAATGAGGTATCCCGGGTTTCAAACTGAAAAAATAAAGCTTGTTGCAGCCTTTGATAAGGCGAAGAATAAAATTGGGAAAAAAATTAATGGGGTTAAAATTTACTCCGTTGAAAAAGCTTCTCAGGTAATCAAGAAAACTCACGCCGATATCGGCATTATAGCTGTTCCTTCGCAATATAGCCAGGAAGTGGCGGATTTGATGGTTCTGACAGGCTTAAAGGGTATAATCAATTTTTCTCCGAATTCAGTTAGTACTCCCAAAAAAGTTTCGGTGAAAGATATTGATTTTTCCATAGAAATTTTCTCTCTTTTCTGTAACAGCCGGTTTTGATATTAAAAAAATTTACCGGGTAAATAGATAATATAAACCATTAGCCAAAAAGGAGGAAGTATGGCAGACAGCATGTTAAATTTTGACTGTAAGACGCCCGCGAATATCGCGGATACCTTGTCAAAGACTATTTGTGTGCAAAAGACAAACGCGTCAGTTTTTAAACTTATAATTTTAGGAATTCTCGCCGGAGTTTATATCGGGTTTGGCGCCGCGTTTGCTACTTTAGTATCCAGCGATTTAGCGAAATATGTTGGGGTTGGATTGGCAAAATTGATTACCGGCGGAGTTTTCTCAGTAGGGCTTATGCTGGTTGTTATTGCCGGAGCTGAGCTTTTTACCGGAAACAATTTAATGTTGATGAGCGTTCTGCGCAAGAGAGTTCCGCTTAACAAGATGCTTGGTAAGTGGGGAGTTGTGTATCTCGCGAATTTAGTTGGTTCTATACTTTTGGCATATCTCTTTTTTAAAACAGACCTTTGGAAAAACAGCGATTTTCTTACAGGTATTCAGGCTTTAAAAATAGCTAACGCTAAAGTAAACATTGCTTTCGGCCCCGCTTTCTTTAGGGCGATATGCTGTAACTGGCTGGTTTGTTTAGCTGTATGGATGGCGCTTGCTTCAAGAGATATTACAGGAAGGATTCTCGCGATATTTTTTCCGATTATGACTTTTGTCGCCTTAGGTTTTGAGCATTGCGTTGCTAATATGTATTTTATTCCAGTGGGTTTGTTTTTGAAAGGAACGGAAGCAGCAGCAGCGTCGGGACTGAATTTAACCAATTTAACCCTTAAAGGGTTTTTTGTAACTAATTTGATACCGGTAACTTTAGGCAATATAATCGGCGGAGCGTTTTTCGTGGGTTGCCTTTATTGGATGACTTACGTTAAGGGTACTACGGATAAATAATATTTATTTTGCAAAAATAGCGTAGGGGCGGGGCTTGTCCCCGCCCGCTATCAGATAATTTATACCATTCTAATGTGTGTGTTTTTAAGGAGATTATAATGATTAGAAAAAAGATGATTGGAGTATTATTAGTTTTGAGCTTGTGCCTTATTTTTGTGCCCGCGGCCTTTGCCGGAAATCTTACGGAAGAAGAACAGTTAGGCCGAATTTCTACGCTTGAAAAGGAAGTTGCTGAACTGAAAACGATGATAAAATCAATGCAGTCAAAACAGGCCGTTGTCACTCAAAAGGTGGAAAATATAGAAGAGAAAACAATAGCCGGTTCACCCGCGGCAGAAAGCTTAGTTTCAGGTCATAAAGTTAAAATGTATGGTTTCCTTAAGCTGGATTCCAGCATCGATGATTCAAAAACTAATAATCCTGACGCTCCTAAATACGCTTCTTCCGAAGCGACGGTTAGCGATGAAAAACAATACGCGATGACAGCGATGAATACTCGCCTTGGACTAAACTACTCCGGTTCTGACCTTGGCGCGGCAAAAACCTTTGGAAATGTAGAACTTGATTTTTACGATACAGCTTCTGATAATTCTCAGAAACCGCGTATGAGGCACGCTTATTTCAAGTTAAATTATCCTCGTTGGGAGTTACTAGCAGGTCAAACATGGGATATTTTCGGCCCCTTAGGCCCGAATACGCTCAATACTAATGGTTATCTTTGGAATGGTGGTAATATCGGTTTTAGAAGGCCGCAGGTTAGGCTAACTAATAATTTTGATTTTAATGAAGGTAAGAAGGTAGTTACTCAGCTTAGTATAAATAGAAATATAGGTATAGCCAATGGAACGGTTAACACCGGCGAAAATTCCGGTTATCCTATGGCTCAGGCCAGAGCCGCGTATACTTTTCCGTTTCTTGGGGAGAAATCTACTATCGGCGTAGCTGGCCTTTATGGAATGGAAGAATATAATAGAAATGATACTGTTACTGATGATAATTATGATGTTTCCCAGTGGGGAGTTGGTTTAGATCTTTCAACTGCTTTTAACTCATGGCTTTCTTTAAAGGGTGAGTTTTTTCGCGGTTCCAACCTTGACGCTTTGCTCGCTGGAATAGGCTATGGAATTAATACAACCAAAGAAGAAGGTGTGGATACTAGGGGAGGCTGGGCTCAGCTTACTTGTAAGCCTTGGGATAAATACGCTTTTAACCTTGGCTATGGTATAGAAAGGCTTGATAGGAAGATCTAAATGTCGGAAACAGGTATAGAAACAGAGTTGTTTTCGCTAATGTTATGTACTCAATAATGAAGAATGTAAAGTTAGGCGTAGAATACGCTAATTTTCAGACGAATTATGTTGGCGAAGCTAAAGGCGACGATAACAGGCTTACGACTTCACTTATCTACAAGTTCTAATGATACATCTGTGTAATCTGTTTTTAATCGGTGTAATCAAGTATAACTGAAAGTTATACTAGGAGTTTATTATATGAAAACAAAACATACTTTGACTACATGCCCTTATTGCGGATGCGGATGCGGTTTGTATTTGGTTTCCGACGGCAAGAAGCTTATAGGTTCTTATCCAAGTAAAAGCCATCCGGTCTCTAAGGGGTCGCTGTGTGTTAAAGGGTGGAACGCGCATGAGTTTGTTAATCGCCGCGATAGGCTTACAAGCCCTTTAATAAAGGAGGGCGGCGGCTTTAAGGAAACTGACTGGGAAACAGCTCTGTCTTTAACCGCGAACAAGCTTATGGAAATTAGCAAGAAGCATGGGCCTGATTCAGTAGCTTTTTTAAGCTCGGCAAAAACAACGAATGAAGAAAATTATCTGATGATGAAGCTTTCCCGGGCGGTGTTTAAGACTAACAACGTTGATCATTGCGCGAGGCTATGCCATGCTTCTACGGTTGTGGGGCTTGCTGCTACTTTTGGTTCAGGAGCTATGACAAATTCTATAAATGAGTTTGAAGAAGCCGAAGCGTTTCTAATTACAGGCTCTGATACTACTGCCCAGCACCCTTTAATCGGCTCAAGAATTATTAACTCTGTTTTGGAGAAAGGGGCTAAGCTTATTGTTATTGATCCTAGAAAGATAGAACTTGCTAAATATGCCGATATTTACGCGGCTCAGAAGAATGGAACTGACGTCGCGTGGATAAACGGAATGATGAATATAATTATTTCTGAAGAGCTATACGCTAAAGATTATGTTCAGGAAAGAGTTGAAGAATTTGAAAAACTTAAAGAGCTGGTTAAAGATTATACCCCTGAAAAGGTTGAAGAAATTACATCTATTCCAAAAGAAAAGCTAATTGAAGCGGCGCGTATGTATGCTAAAGCCAAAAAGGCTATGATTGTTTATTCAATGGGTATAACCCAACATACAACAGGAGTGGACAATGTAAAGTCACTTGCTAACCTTGCTATGTTAACCGGCCATGTTGGAATTGCTTCCGGCGGAGTAAATCCGTTACGCGGGCAAAACAACGTTCAAGGCGCCTGTGATTTAGGCGCTTTGTCTAATGTTTTTTCCGGATACCAGAAGGTTACTGATGAAGCTGCTCGTAAAAAATTTGAGCAGGCCTGGGGCGTTGAAAATCTTCCCGGGAATGTCGGCTTGACCGTTACAGAGATAATTAAAGGCGCTGAAACCGGAAAAATAAAAGGGATTTATATTGTGGGTGAGAATCCGATGCTTAGCGATCCGGATATTAATCATGTACGGAAATCTTTAGAAAATGTAGAATTTTTAGCCGTGCAGGATATATTTTTAACGGAGACAGCTGAATATGCTGATGTGGTTTTAGCAGGCTCTACCTATGCTGAAAAAAATGGAACTTTTACTAATACTGAAAGGCGTTGTGAACGCGTAAGAAAAGCTATTGATTGCGTTGGCAACGCAAAAGAGGATTGGGAGATTATCTGTGAAGTAGCTAAGCGCTGCGGCTATAATGGAATGAACTACGCTCATCCTTCGGAAATTATGGATGAGATTACTAAAGTCACGCCTATATATGGAGGTATGTCTTACAAACGCCTTGACCCTTGGGGTTTACAGTGGCCATGTTTAAACAATGAGCATCCGGGGACAGTGTTTTTGCATAAAGATAAGTTTTCAAAGGGTAAGGGAACTTTCATGCCTTGCGAATATAAACCGCCGGCTGAGTTGCCCGATGAAGAGTATAATTTTACTTTATCAACCGGCCGCGTGTACTGGCACTGGCATACGGGAACAATGACACGCAGGACGTCAACCTTAGATAGAGAAGTTCCTGAAGGTTATATTGAGATACATCCTGAGGATACAAAAGAACTGGGTATAAGGAATGGAAGTTTTGTGAAAGTAAGCTCACGCAGGGGATCTGTTGAGGTAAAAGTTTTTGAAACGGACAGAGTTGTTAAAGGCTCGGTGTTTATGCCTTTTCATTTTAAGGAAGCGCCGGCAAATATTCTTACAAATTGCGCAGTTGACCCTATTGCAAAAATTCCCGAATATAAAGTATGCGCTGTAAAGGTGGAGAAGATATAATGACTAAAATTAAAATCAAAGCCATTGAAAAGAATAATGTTAAAAATTTGCTGAAGGAAGCCGCGAAAGAGAGAAGCGTTTACGCTCCGCTTAGGCAGGTTGAGGATGATGTTTGGTTTAAGCCTTTGCCTAAGGATAATAAAGAGCTGGAAACGGCTCTGGAAAACCTTGCGTTAGACGGCGCGGATATTGTTATTTCTCCAAAGGATATATTTTTTCCTCAGCTTGAAACAATGTTTGAATTTGAGGGCGGAAAAATAACAGAGGCTGTTGAGGCTTTACCGAAATTGTTATTCGGTATAAGGCCCTGTGATTTAAAAGGGCTGTTATTCGCGGATGACTTTTTTAAACGTGATTTTGAGGATAAATATTATTTGAGCAGAATGCAAGACAGGTTTGTCATCGCGGTGGGTTGTGTTAAGCCGCCCCGGCCGCAAGCTTGTTTTTGTACCTCAGCTAAAACAGGGCCATTTGCCGGTAATGGCTATGATTTGCAGTTTATAGATAACGGTGACTCATATTTTGTGGAAGCCGGTTCCGGCCAAGGAGAGGAGTTTCTTGAAAAATATTCTCAGTTTTTTACAGGTTGTCCGGAGAATTCCCTTGAAGCGGCGGATCAGATAAAGAAAAAAGCTGTTGATTCAATTGAACTAAAGGTGGATTTTCAGAAAGCTCTTGACCTTATGGCAAAAGAAGATTTTATTCCCCGCGAGAACTATGAACGCATAGGAGAAAGATGTTTATATTGCGGCGCTTGCCTTTACACTTGTCCGACCTGCACATGTTTTAACGTTTTTGATAACGCTAAAGATGAAAAGGGGGAAAGAGTAAGGAATTGGGATGGGTGTGTTTTTCAAGGATATACGCGTGAAGCAAGCGGACATAACCCGAGAAAAGAGAAATGGCTTAGGACGTCAAGAAGATATGAGCATAAGTTAAAGTATGACAAAAGCGTAACGGGCGCAAGCGGTTGCACAGGCTGCGGCCGGTGTCTTTCAAGTTGTCCGGTAAACATAGGGATGTCAAAGTTTATTCAGGAAATAACAGAGCAAAAGAGGATAATATAATGAAAAACGAATACTTACCTTATCCGGTTACGATTGAAAATATTCAACAGGAAAGTTTTGATACTAAAACTTTCAAAGTTAAATTTACCGATGAAACACAGGGGAAAGAATTTGATTATAAGCAAGGCCAATTCGCGGAGGTTTCCGTGCTTGGCGTAGGCGAAGCGCCGATATCAATTACTTCGTCTCCTTCCAGAAAAGGTTTTTTGGAGTTTACAATTAGGGCAACAGGCAAGGTAACGGACGCGATACATAAATTAAAGGCCGGAGACAGTTTCCATGTTAGAGGGCCTTATGGAAATGAATTTTCTTTAGAAGCGCTTAAAGGCAAAAATATATATTTTATAGCCGGAGGCATCGGCTTAGCGCCTTTGCGCAGTTTAATTAATATGGTTTTTGACCACAGGCAGGATTTTAAGCACATTAAGATTTTATACGGAGCAAAAACTCCCGATGAAATTTGCTTTAAGGAAGAACTTGAGGAGTGGAAGAAAATTCCCGACACGGAAGTTTGGCTTACGATTGACAAACCTTGTGAAGGCTGGGGTTGTAGTATTGGCGTTGTAACAGAGCTTTGGAAAGAAACTAAAATTTGTCCGGAAAACGCGGTTGCTGTTCTTTGCGGCCCGCCTATTATGATTAAGTTTGTCTCTCTTAAACTTGCTGAAAGCGGTTTTAAAGATAAAGATATTATTATGACACTTGAGCGTTACATGAAGTGTGGAATTGGCAAATGCGGGCATTGTAACATTGGAGAAAAGTTTGTTTGTGTTGATGGGCCGGTTTTTAGCTATGATCAGGTAAAAACCCTTCCGCATAAAGAAGGCGTGCTGTAAAGATTTCGGAATGAGTTTTCTAATAGATAGTAGTATTGCTTGCGCTATTTTGGCAGGTGGAAAAAATTCCCGGATGGGCAGGGATAAGGCCTTTCTGCAGGTAGGCGGAGTTCCTATTATTCAAAGAACACTAGCTCTTTTAAAAGGTATCTCTGAAGAAGTTATCATTGTAACTAATTCACCCCGGGATTACTCTTTATATAAGAAAGATTCGTTAATCGTAGCCGATATAATAAAAGATGCGGGCCCTCTTGGGGGGATTCATTCAGCGCTTTCGCATACGTCAAAAAAAAGCGTTTTTTTTATAGCTTGCGATATGCCTTTTTTGCATAACGATATAATTACGCGCCAATTTCAGCTCTTTAATAAAACTGACTGCGATGCTTTTATCCCGAGAATAGGAGGTTTTATAGAACCTCTTCATGCCATATATAAAAGTAAGTTAAAAAATAATTTGAGCTTATTTATAAAGAAATCTGATAACTATTCTATACGTAGATGGCTTGAAGCAGTTAATGTCTCTTATTTTGACTTAGAGGGTAATGCGGATAATAAGAATATTTTTAAAAATATAAATACCCCTTACGATTTAGATATCCTGTTATGTAGGGACAGACCCCTGTGTCTGTCCGATATAATTATTAAAATAATATAAAATATTAAGTAACGGACAGGCACGGGGGCCTGTCCCTACGAATTAGTTTAATCAATGAAAATCAAATCAAAAGTTTGGCTTGAAAAAGATAATCAGATGATTTTTGGAACGGGCAAGTCTCTTATCCTAAAAGCTATTGATAGGACAGGTTCAATTAACCAGGCGGCAAAAGAACTAAATATGTCGTATAGACATACTTGGAGTTATATTCGCGTAATAGAAAAAAGGCTCGCTAAACCGCTGGTAATAAAGTTAAGGGGCGGAAGCGGAGGCGGAGGCGCGGCTCTTACTGAATACGCTAAAGAGCTGTTAAAAAAATTTGATATTTTTGAAGAAG
The DNA here is from genome assembly GCA_043815445.1 of Candidatus Omnitrophota bacterium. Taxonomy (GTDB): domain Bacteria; phylum Omnitrophota; class Gorgyraeia; order Duberdicusellales; family 4484-171; genus JBDRIY01. The sequence continues at coordinate 13,843 of JBDRIY010000032.1, read as the reverse complement.
AAGTGAAAAAAATCGTGGACGATAAATTTAAAGAGATATTTATAGGTTGAAATGAAGAAAGATTTCTCGCCTTTGGCTCGAAATGACAGGAGAGGACCGAAATGACAAATTGAGTGTAGGAACAGGTTTATAACCTGGTCATTCCCGCGAAAGCGGGAATCCAGAACCCATTGATTCTATTGATGTTGTAGATTCCCGAGTTTCGCTTGTGCCCGAAAAAGGGTACGGGAATGACACTTTTAGAGTATTTCGCAACCGCGTCGATATGTCCGTCCGTTATTAAATAATGAAAACATTTAAAATTACAAAAATATTAGGAAATATTAAAAAAATTGAAGAAAGCGTCTTGGCTGAAGAGGCTTTGTTGACGATTACTGCCGGCGATCAAGAAATAGTAACTCTTTCTTGCAGCCCTATTGACTTAGAGGATCTTGCGAGAGGTTTTCTTTTTACATCAGGATTGATTAAGAAGGCAGAAGATATTCTTGATATTCAATGTTTAACGCGCGGTGAAAAACGAATAGTGAGCGTAGATTTAGCGGATAATAGTAGGATAAAAGAACTGGCTGCTGAAAAAATACATACTTCCGGCGGTGGTAAAGTTATTGTAAATAACGTTAATAGCGTTAAGATTAGCAGTGATTTTAAGATAAAAAGCGGGCAAATTCAGGTTTTAATGGCGGAATTCTTAGGGTCATCGCAAATTTACTTAAAAACAGGCGGAGTGCATAGTGCGGCTGTTACCGACGGTAAAGAAATGCTTATTTTTAAAGAAGATATCGGTAGGCATAACGCTATTGATAAAGTTATTGGCAGGGCATTTTTAGAAGGTATTTCTTTAAAAGATAAGTCTCTGATAACCAGCGGAAGAATTTCCTCAGAAGTCGTGATGAAAGCACATAATAGCGGAATTCCAATAATAATTTCTAAAGCCGCGCCGATGAATGAAGCTGTAAGGCTTGCTAAAGAAGCGGGGATAACTTTGATAGGTTTTGTTAGGCGGTCTTCAATGAATATTTATAGCTATGAGGAAAGGGTAATATGAGGAAAATAATATTTTTTTTATTGTTTTCCATTCTTCTGGCCAATACTGTTTTTGCCGAGCAAATTTTGCGTTTAGCGACAACTACAAGCACATATGAAACGGGTATTTTGGAGTATCTTTTGGATCCTTTTGAAAAAAAACACGATGTAAAGACTCATATTATTTCTGTGGGGACAGGTAAGGCTATTAAGCTTGGTGAGAACGGCGATGTAGATATTATATTGGTACACGCCCGTAAGGCTGAAGATAAGTTTGTGAATGAAGGGTTTGGAGTGAATAGGCGCGATGTTATGTATAACGATTTTATTATAGCTGGGCCGAAAGATGACCCGGCAAAGATAGCAGGGTTAAAAGACGCGAAAGAAGCTTTAAAACGAATATATAATGCTAAGCAGGTTTTTATTTCCCGTGGTGATGACTCAGGAACTCACAAGAAAGAAAAGAGTATCTGGGTACAAGCAGGCTTTACTCCCAAGGGAAGCTGGTATTTAGAATCAGGCCAAGGAATGAGTTTTACGCTGCGAATGGCCGATGAAAAAAACGCTTACTGCATGGTTGACCGCGCGACTTATCTGTTTAATAAAGATAAGGTTAGAATAAAAAAATTGGTTGAGGGAAGCAAGGAACTGCTTAATCCTTACGGTGTTATTTCTGTAAACCCTTATAAGTACGATCATATTCAATATGAATCATCTATGGCTTTGATTGCTTGGTTTACTTCGCCGCAATGCCAGAAAATGATTAACGATTATAAGGTAAACGGAAATCAGCTATATTATTCAAACGCGGTTGACCCTATAAAGTAATAATGGAATATATAATTAATGGCCTAAAGGGCGCTTTAAACATTATCCTGTCGCTGGATAGGGAATTCTTGGGGATTGTTTTTGTTTCTCTCAGGATTTCTTTTACCGCTACTCTTTTAGCTGGTATCTTTGGAGTTCCCTTTGGAATTTGGGTAAGTATAGGCAATCTTAAAAGAAAAAAGTTTTTGCGGGTTGTTTTAAGTACGCTAATGTCACTTCCCACGGTTGTAGTAGGACTGGTGTTGTACTCTTTTCTTTCGCGCAAAGGCCCGCTGGGGAGTTTTGGCATGCTTTTTACTCCCGCGGCTATGATTCTGGGGCAGGCAATTTTGGCTTTTCCGATTATTGCCGCCTTTACTTCTTCAGGTATAAAGAATTTAGGGGAAACGCCTCTTAAGGCCGCCGGCTTGCTTGGAGCGGGAAGAATTGAAGCCGGCTTGCTTCTTGTTAAAGAAGCAAAGTTAATTATCGCGACTAGCGTATTAGCGGGGTTTGGCAGAGTTTTTTCTGAGATTGGCGTATCTATGATGCTTGGGGGCAATATTCGTTTTTACACAAGAAACATAACCACAGCTATCGCTTTGGAAACTTCAAAGGGTAATTTTGAGCTGGGAATCGCTCTTGGCATAGTGCTTCTCGCGATAGCGTTTTTAGTAAATATAGTTATATGCTTATATCACGGTGAGAAAATATGATATCATCCATCAAATTAGAAGGCGTGCAAAAAAATTATTTAGCCTCTGAATTTTCTCTCAAAGTAGATAAGCTGGAGTTTAAAAACACAGATATCAATATTATCGTAGGGCAAAACGGCTCTGGTAAAAGCACTTTGCTTAAACTTATCGCTTTACTTGATAAACCGGATAAGGGGAGAATTGTGTTTGATGGCGGGAAGGTTTTTCGCAAAAAAATAGGTTTTCTTGCTCAGCATCCGTATTTGTTTGATATGAGTGTATTTGATAATGTTGCTTTAGGGTTAAAATTAAGAAAATACCCTAAAGTAAAAATTAATTCAAGAGTTAATGAAATTCTTGATATTTTGAATATAAAACATCTTGCCAAAAGGCACGTTAAATTTCTTTCCGGAGGCGAACGCCAAAAAGCTGCCATAGCGCAAATTTTGGTAATGGAGCCTCAAGTAATTCTTATGGATGAGCCGGCCGCCGGCGTAGATAAACATAGCGTTGCTTTTATAGAAAAAATTATCAAAGATATTCATAGAAGGCTTAAACCGCTTATTTTGCTCACAACTCATTCTTTAAGCCAGGCAGACAGAATATCTTCACGCGTTGTATCTCTTTGCGGAGGGAAAATTTATGATAGAGTTTGAGGGCGCTCTTAGCGCGGTTTTAAAGAGTGTTTGCGCGCTGGCCGCGGAAAGAACTTTGATTAAAGAGTCCGTAGGGAAAGTTTTAGCTGAAGATATTTATTCAAAAGTTGAAATGCCTCCCTTTGATAAATCCGCGATGGACGGCTACGCGGTTAATTCTTTAGACGTTAAAAAGGCTCCTGTGAAGTTAAAATGTATTGGAATTTTGCAGGCAGGTAGGAATTTTAAGAAAAAAATAAACCGCGGCGAATGCGTGAAAATAATGACTGGAGCGCCTATTCCTAAAGGCGCCGATAGCGTGGTTATGGTTGAAAATACCCGATTTTCAGGTGAATACGTGGAAATACTCCCGGCTCCAAAAAAATGGGAAAATATTTGTTTTAAAGGAGAGGATATTAAATTAGGGCAAAAAATAGCTGATAAAGGCGCGTGTGTTTGCGTTTCAGATATAGCTCTTCTTGCTGCCGCCGGAAATAGGTATGTGAAAACCGTAAAATTTCCTAGAGTATCATCTTTAAACACAGGTTCTGAAATTATTTCTTTAGGAAAAAAATTGGGTAAAAATAAAATATACAATAGCAACGGCCCTCAGATTTATTCTCTTCTTAAAGCAGACGGAATAGCTCCTTGTTGCTTGGGGGTAGTAAGGGATAATTTTCAGGAATTGGTTAAGGCGGTTAAAAAAGGGTTTAAGCACGATATTTTGCTTATTTCCGGAGGGGTGTCCGCGGGAGATTATGATTTAGTCCCTAAGGCTTTAGAAAAAGCCGGAGTTAAAAAGATATTTCATAAAGTAAAAATTAAGCCCGGCAAGCCTTTATATTTTGGAAAATATAAAAAAACAGTTATCTTTGGAGTGCCGGGTAATCCGGTATCAAATTTTTCAACCTATATTTTATTTATCCGTCCGGCAATATATAAGATGATGGGCAGAGGGGGTTATAAGCTTGATTTTAAAGAAGGAATTATTAAAGAAAGCTTTAAGCATAAAATCGGGCGTACGCATTTTATTCCGGTTAAAATATTAATAAAACAGGGAAAATATCAAATATCCCCTTTAAACAGCCGTGGTTCGGCGGATATTTTTACTTTATCAAAGGCTGACGCTTTTATGATGGCGGAAGCAGAAACTTCTGTAGTTAAAAAAAATTCAAAGGTGAAATTCATAACATGGAGAAGCTCCTAAAAAATTTAGGAGCTTCTTGATTGCACAGACGTCATTGCGAGGAGCGAAAGCGACGAAGCAATCTCCTGAGATTGCTTCGGCCTACGGCCTCGCAATGACGGGGTATATGCTCGGCGCGTAATGACGAGAGGGAGAATATGTCGGTAGATTACTTAAGGCTTTCTATAACGGATAGATGTAATTTAAATTGTATCTATTGCACTCCTTTGGAAAAGGAGCAGTTTTTAACTCATAGCCAGGTGCTTAGATATGAAGAGATGGTAAGGATAGCCGAGCTGTTTGTTAAGGCCGGAATTAAAAAGATACGAATTACCGGGGGGGGAACCTTTGGTAAAAAAGGGGATAGTTGATTTAGTAAAAATGCTTAAAAATATAGAAGGTTTGGAAGATTTATCAATGACTACTAACGGAGTTTATTTGAAAGGCTGCGCCCAGCAGCTAAAAGCGGCGGGGCTTGACAGGATAAATATAAGCTTGGATACTTTAAGGAAAGAAAGATTTAAAGCCATTACCGGTTTTGATTGTTTTGAAGACGTGTTTGAAGGGATAGAAAAAGCGCTTGAAGTAGGGTTAGCTCCTGTAAAGCTTAATGTAGTTCCAATGAAGGGGACAAACGATGATGAAATATTGGATTTTGCCCGGCTTACGCTTAAGCACCCGTTAATTGTTCGTTTTATAGAGTTTTTTCATACCAATAAGCGTTCAAACAGGCTGGCGGGTTCTTTGGTGGCGAGCATAGCGGCAAAAGAAAAAATAATATCCGAACTGGGAAAGCTTGAGCCGGATTTAAAAATAAAAGGGTATGGCCCCGCGAAATATTATTCTCTCAAAGACGCGCAAGGCGCGATAGGGTTCATAAGCGGTTCAAGCAATAATTTTTGCCGCAGTTGTAATAGAATAAGGGTTGATTGCGCGGGAAGAGTTTCGCCTTGTTTGTTCTCAGGGGGTATTTATGACGCACGTTCGTTATTGCAAGAGGGCAGCAGTGAAGAAAAGTTAGTAGGAGAAATAAAGCGGATATTTAATTTAAAATCGCGGTACACAAAAGACATAACTGTGAATCGCAGGGTTGAGATGAGTAGCTTAGGAGGATAATGAATAAGCGCTAAATGTCTAATTTCTAATTGCTCTAATTGATCTAAAAAATACCCAATAATGAAATGTTCAATGACCAGAATTTTTGGTTATTGGAAAACTGGATATTTGGGATTTGACCAAGTAGGCCTGACGGTTAGATAATTAGGTTAATTAGGTCAATTAGAAATTTTAATGGGGTTAGAAGGAGGTTGATATGATAGATGTAGGAAAAAAAGAAAAGACTGAGAGAATTGCCAGAGCGGGAGCGTTTGTTGAATTAAGTCCGGAGATAATTGAGAAGATTAAAAGTAACGCTATTCCTAAGGGGAATGTTTTAGAAATTGCTCGGGTAGCGGGGATAATGGCGGTAAAAAAGACAGATGAAATTATTCCTTTATGCCATAACATTGAGATAGAATACGCGGATGTTAGTTTTATGGTTAAGCAGGAAGGCGTAGAAATAGAATCTATAGTAAAAACAACCGCTAAAACCGGAGTTGAGATGGAAGCTATGGCCGCTTGTTCAACCGCGGCTCTTACTATATATGATATGTGTAAAATGTTTTCAAAATCTATAAAAATAACGAACATTGAATTGCTTGAGAAAAGGGGAGGGAAGAGTGGCGTCTATAAAAAGAGGTAAAGTATTTTCAATTAATATCAGTAAAGCTAAAGGAGTCCCTAAGACTCCCATAAAAAGCGTTCGGCTAATAGAAAATTTAGGTTTAGAGGCGGATGCCCACGCTCAGGAAGGCATAAAGCAGGTTAGTCTTCTCGCGGTAGAAAGCATAACAAAACAGAACAGTTGTCCTAAGGTGACCCTGTTACGAAATAAGCAAACAGGGTCATCCTCGCGAAAGCGGGGATCCATAAAGTCAGTTTTAAAACCCGGAGATTTCGCGGAAAACATTACTACTGAAGGAATTGAGCTTGTAAGCCTAAAGGTAGGAAGTAAAATAACCATAGGTTCCGAGGTTGTTATGCAAGTATCTAAGATAGGTAAAGATTGTCATAAGTATTGCGCGATTTATTACAAAACCGGTGATTGTATTATGCCTAGGGAAGGAATATTCGCGCAGGTTCTAAAGGGCGGAATTATTAATGCTGGTGATAGTATAGAGGTTGTTGAGGATGTTTGAAGCAGCGATATTAACGGTTAGCGACAGGTGTTCAAGAGGCGAAAGCAAAGACGTAAGTGGTAAGGTTATCGCGGAGATCATTGAAGGCACCAGCGGAAAAATTATCCAATATGATATAATTGCTGATGAGAAAGAGTTGATAAAAGAAAAAATATTACTTTATTGTGATAGATTGAAGGTAGATTTTGTATTTACTACCGGCGGCACAGGTTTCGGGCCTAGGGATGTAACTCCTGAGGCGACAAAAGAAATATCTCAGAGAATAATTCCGGGAATATCCGAGTTTATCAGAATGGAAGGGTTGAAGAAAACAAAGAATGCTATTCTTTCAAGGGGGATAAGCGCGATAAGGGGGCAGTCAATTATAATTAACTTGCCGGGAAGCCCGAAAGCTGTAAAAGAATCTTTAGAAGTTATTTTAGACATTATTCCGCATATGCTTGAGATGATAAAAGGGAAGAGCCATTGAGTATTATGGAGTATAAAATTATAAGCAATACAGATTTAAAAGTATCCGTGATTACGCTTGGAACTTGGGCTTTTGGCGGAGATGTGTGGTGGGGCGCTCAGCAGGATAAAGATTCAATGGAAGCTCTTGACGCCGCTATTGAAAAAGGGATAACTACTATTGATACAGCTCCTGTATATGGAAGAGGCCGTTCGGAAAGAGTAATTGGCGTTTTTATTAAAAAAAGAAAGTTAAGAGAAAAAGTAGTTTTAGCTACAAAGCTTGGGCTTAGCTGGGAAGGCCCAAAAATTCTTCATAATCTTAGCAAAAAAAGGATGCTGGATGAGCTGGACGAATCTCGCCAAAGGCTGCAAACCGATTATTTTGATATTTATCAAGTTCACTGGCCTGACCCGAATACTTCTATTGGAGAAACCGCCGAAGTTATGTGTTCTTTGTATGAAAAGGGAATAATCAAGGCAGTGGGGGTAAGCAACTATTCAGCAGCGCGGATGAAAGAGTTTATGAAATACTCCCCATTACACAGTTTACAGCCTCCTTATAATATGTTTAAGCGGAGCATAGAAAAAGATATTGTCCCTTTTTGCCTAGAAAATAATATATCCATATTAAGCTATATACCGCTTCAATCAGGAATCTTAACCGGAAAATTTTTCTTTGACGATGTAGAAGTTCCTGATGATTTATGCCGGAGAAATCACAAAGATTTAAAACAACCATATTTTTCCGTTAATAAACAAGCGTTAACAAAAATTAAAGAAATAGCTGATAAATATAAAAAAACCTTAACCCAACTTGTTCTTAATTGGACCTATAGCCAGCAAGGCATAACTTCTATAATAACCGGAGCGAGAAATTTAAAACAATTAGAAGAAAACATCGACGCGGTTGGGTGGAAAATAAATTCAGAGGATAATATGGAAATAGAGAGTATTTTAAGGGAAAGAGAGCACAATATAAGAGTTTGTACTTGAAATTCCCGCGAATCCTGTCTTGGATTGTTTACGCAGAAGCGTTGGTTTTTCCCCTGCGAGGAAAAACTGTTAAGAATAGGGGTTAGGTCTCCGCTTGTCTATTGTTTATTTTTGACAGAACCAGTTTCGATAGGAGGATGATATATTATGGGCGTGTATTTATACTGTATAAATAAAGATTATACTCATAAATCGTCTATTCTTGGGCGAAAGTTTGATAATGATTGGATGAAGCTGGATGAGGATGGAACGGTGACTATCAAAGGTACTTTTAAAACCGGGTATTCTTGGGATGGATGCAGTCCAAAGACGAAATGTTTCGATGTGTGACTTGGGACGCCGGAAGCGGTATTAAATCCAGAAACAGGATTCAGTAAAACTTATCACGCTTCATTAGTTCACGATATATTTTATCAATTTAGTAAAGAGCTAAGATCAATTGTTAAGCGTAAAGAAGCGGACAGAGAGTTTTATAACATTCTGAAAAGTAATAATTTTAGATCAGCTAAATTATATTACTTCGCAGTACGCGCATTTGGGTGGTTTTCTTGGTATAGAATCAAGTGATCTGGAATGAATTTCCCTGACTTGAAGAGAGCGTCCTTGGGTTCAAGATTCTATTGCAGCATCTTAATCTATTATATTGTAATAATAGAAGAGAAGTTGTAAGTGATAAAATATAAAAGGCTCACGCTTTTAGAACGTGAAGAAACCAATAGACAAACCTATGGGGATTGCATAAATACAAACCTCGTAGGTTTTTTGTTTCTTGGGAGGGGGTTATTCTGTTATAATAGGGGCTGATTATGGGGAAAAAAGGTTATGCAAGATAGCTATTATTTTGTTTATATTTTAGAATGCCGGGATGGGAGCTATTATACGGGGTATACTAATGATTTGGAGAAACGATTAATTCGGCATAATTCCGGCCTTGCTTCTAAATATACGCGGTCAAAATTACCGGTGAAATTGGTATGGAGTAAGGTTTGTAAAAACCAAAGATTTGCTATGAGGGCAGAAAAGGCAATAAAAGGATTAGAGCGAGAAGATAAGAAGCGCATTGTTCAGGGGATTAGGTTGGATAATATTTTAAGAAAATATAGGAAATTATGAGTAAGCTAAATAATAAAAAGGCTGCCAGGCCCTTGCGAGAAGATGTTGATGAAAATCTCTACGAGATTTCCCTCAACTCGCTGCGGGCGCGGCAGCCAAAGGTCTTTGCGAAAAAGAAAATTTCCGATGAGTATAACAGAATTGAGAAGTATGAACAGGCCGTTGAGGGTTATGAAAAAAGAGATTAAATTAAAACCTATAGGCATAATCAATGCTTCTGGATATCAAACCCTACGTGAAACACTTTGACAGCCGGGATAAGGTCAAAAATGGCTGGATAGATAAACACTTTAAAACCGGCAAGATCCCCACGCGTACTAGATTATAGTACAACTGTTCTATGTCATAGAACACCCATGTCGCAAAAAATGCATACTTTTTGCGACAATTCAGTATTACATCGATTCAGCCGATATCGTTATTTGCCTTGATTTTGGGAATAATAATGGTAAAATGTCCACTAATAGGAAATGTCCATTAAACAGTGGACATTTAGACATAGTGGACATTTATTTAAGGAGCTATAAAAATGAATATATTATTGAGTGACAAAGCTACAATCATTATACGGGTGATGTTATCTCAGCCGGACAGAAAGTGGGTAGCCAGAGATTTTGAAAAGGAATTCGGAGTAGGTCGCGCGCGCGCGGCAATGGTATTATCCGAATTATATTCAAAAGGTTTTGTCGAAGGGATTCGTTCCGGGAGAAACGCTCACAGCATATTACAGAATAAAGAAGAGCTTATTGAAGAATGGCTTAAGCTTTATAAATTTGAGCGTAATGAGTCATATTTATACTATTCAGCCAGTGAAGATGCTTTAAGCCGTCTGAAAAGTTATTTTGCTTCAAAAAATACCGAGCAGGGCTACGCCTTAACCCTTCATACAGGCGCGAATTTAATCACGCATTATGTAAATACGCCGACCATGTATTGTTATTTACCGGCAAAAAACTTTAAGAGCGCTTCTCTGGATTTAAGACAAGCCCTTGATCTGAAAGAATTAAAAAGAGGTGGAAACTTCTGTATTATAAAACCGTACTATAAAACAGCCGTGTTTTTTAACACGCAAAAGATAAAGGGCTATAATGTGGTTTCAAATTTACAGCTTTATTTAGACCTGTATCATTTCCCGCAAAGGGGCAGGGATCACGCTGAATATTTACTCAAAACGTTAAAAGAGGAAGGGAAGAACATTGTCTAAGAAATTTCAAAACAACAGTAATCTTCTCATTAAGGCCATAAACGACCTATCGGATTTTATGCCATATTTGGTTATTGTGGGCGGTTGAGTGCCGTATATTTACGCCAAGTATATTTGGAAAAACGTTCCCAATATGGCAGTAACAACAGGAGATATTGATTTTGGTGTCGGAGCTCAGGATTTTAAAGGCAAAGATACGGTTTCTTCCAGAGTGCAAAGACTTGGTTATGGTGAACGTCATGCTTCTATGGATAGGCCGTTTCCTTTTGTGCCTATCGTAAAAGACACCGCAGGAGACGTGAAAGCTGAGGTTGAATTCATTACCGATCCTAAGACACCGAAAGATGCTGTAAGCAAAATTATGGGTACGGCGATTAAGATTAATGAGATCAAGTATTTTGGTTTACTCCTTAATTCAGTGATAACCGTAAAAATGGAGGATAAGGATATCCGGATGCCGACGGAAGCCATGTTTACTTTCCATAAAATGCTTACGTTTATCGACAGGCAGAATATGGAAAAATTACGAAAGGATCTATATTACGTTTATTATATGTTGCGATTTAGTCCCGGCCGGGCTCAGCTTGCCGATGATGTGGTGGAGCTTATAAAAAAACTGAAAGAAGGCAAGAAGGTTAAAGAAAATCTTCATCAATATTTTAACAAAGCAGACGCGAAAGGTCCTCTCTATGTGAAAGATGAAAATGGTCCAGATGCATACATTGATGATGTAAGGCAAGACGCTTTTGAGAAATTTAGCGATATCAAGCGAAGGGCGGAGTCGTGAGAACTTTCGCGCTCGGTGACATACACGGCGCCTATAAGGCTATGATGCAGTGCTTTGAGCGCGCCAAGTTTGATTATAAAAAAGATCGACTGATCGCGATGGGCGATGTTTGCGACGGGTATCCGGAAGTCAAACAGTGTATTGATGAGCTTTTGAAGGTCAAACAATGCGATCTGGTCATTGGCAATCATGATATGTGGGCTCTTGATTGGGCGCTTAAAGGCGATATGCCGGAGATATGGACGAGACAAGGCGGGAATAGAACGATTGCCTCATATAACGGCGGGCATATGCCGCGGGAGCATATTGAATTTTTGAAGGGCGGACAGCTTTGGCTTGAACGCGGCGATCAGATATTTGTACATGGGGGATTCAATCCCGACATATCGCTCAAAAGCCATAACGCGCAGACTTTGGTCTGGGATAGAACGCTTCTCGATATGGCGTGGAAGAAGCAGATGGACGGTCATAACAGCCAATTAGGCAAGTACAAGGACATATTTGTCGGGCATACAACAACCGAGCTCTATAAAACACTACAGCCGATCCATGCGTGCAATGTATGGAATCTTGATACGGGAGCGGGCTGGTCAGGCAAGCTTACGATTATGGATGTTGATTTAAAAGAATACCGGCAATCGGATTTAACAAAAGATCTATACGGCGGTTTGCCGAATACGCTATAAAAGGACGGAGGACATATGAAAAGCATATTAAGTAAGGTTGATGCGGCTCAAGCGAAAATAAACGCGACGCGCCCCTTTAGCAATGAAATGAATCTTCAAATAAAGGAATATTTTCGTATCGGGCTTACGTATTCCAGCAACGCGCTTGAGGGAAACTCTCTGACGATATCGGAAACAAAAGTGGTTATAGAGGATGGGCTTACCATAGCGGGAAAACCGCTTAAAGATCACTACGAAGCCGCAGGGCACAGTGACGCTTTTGATCATATGTACGCTCTTACTGTCGGAAAAACAATCACTGAGGAGGATATTAAAAAATTGCATTCGCTCTTTTATCACCGCATCAACGAGAAGGATGCCGGGGCATATCGAAAAGTTCAAGCCATTATTACCGGATCTCAGTATCCTTTGCCCAAGCCTGACGCGCTTCCCGGAATGATGGGGAAATTTATTAAAGATTTGCCTCGGCTGAAAAAAAATAATCATCCGGTTGTATATGCCGCCAAAATTCACAAAGAATTTGTGTTTACTCATCCATTTGTTGATGGTAACGGGCGCGTGGCTAGACTTTTAATGAATGCGGCGCTTATGCAGGCAGGATATATTATCGCGATCATTCCGCCGCTCAAACGGTCGGAATACATCAGCGTGCTTGAAAAAGCGCATAAGAATGATGCGGATTTCATTAAGTTGATCGCGTCGTGCGTCTATGAAACACAAAAAGATTTACTGCGAATGGCTAATGGAAAAAATTAATGTGACAGATATTATACGAAGCGATGGTCGAGCATTGGTGGGTCGAGGGAAAACATACCGGGAAAAAATGCGGATCAATACGTTTAAAAGGTTATGATTACACGCAACAAGGCGCGTATTACGTGACGGTGTGTATGGAACGTAGGGGCGCCTCACGAGGCGTGCCCCTACGACGGTCACACCGGTTAAGCTCCCCGCCATTGCTTAGCCTGCCTGAATATGTTAAGATACCGCTTATTATGAATGCGACTGTTAAACCCCGCAGGGGTCCATTTTATACGTATATTGTCCGGTGCCGGTTCGAGTGGTTTGGTATAAAGAATATAAGTTTTTGAAAAAAGCTATGCGGAAAGAAATAGAAATAAAAAGATTGAGGCGGGATCAAAAGGAAGAGTTAATAAACGGAAAAAGAAGGTAAAGATATGGCGCAGCAACCAAAGGTTTTTATCAAAACCTTTGGTTGGCCATTGGGAGCATAGCCACAGGACTATTCTTTCTTTCCTCCATACCATCTATGATGAGATATTCGTGAGCAACGAATCTTATCTTAGGTGTGTAACTAACTAAAGAGACAGCAATTAAGCTGTCTTTTTTTGTTAAAGGAAGGAGGGATGTGTTGTGGCGAGAAAAATCTTTTCCGCATACCTAATCATTTTTGCAACAGTAGTAGTTTTTATATCGTCAGCACAGGCAGGAGAAGTTAAGGTTTATGTTGATAAAGAAATAAAACCGGTGGTTCTGAGATTGATTTCTGAAGCAGAAAAGCAGATTGATATTGAGATGTATATCCTTACTGATCGGAATGTGATTGAAGCATTAGAAAAAGCAGAGGGCAGGGGTGTAGAGGTAAGACTTATTTTGGATCCTAATCAAAGATATAATTTGGAGCATACGGATGATTTGAAAAGGGAAGGAGTAGAGATTAAATGGTATCCGGTGAGCAAGCCGGCATTGATGCATCGCAAGGCAGCGATATTTGATGAGGAGAAAGTGATTTTAGGTTCATGCAACTGGAGCCGTAATGGTTTCACGAATAGCAAGGAAATAAATGTGCTGATAAATGATGCTCAAGCGGTGAAGGAAATAATAGAAATTTTCTCCGGCGATTGGTACCATTCTTATCTTGGTCATTATGAGAAGTATTAGTTCCTGTAACTCTGCGGGATATTTCAATTATAGCTAAAAACAGAACATCTCCGTAGTATTTTTATCCCAATTATCCCAAAGGTACGCTGATTCTTTTTTATCGGCAATAACTCTAAAAGCATATC
>JBDRIY010000031.1:0-12929 GCA_043815445.1 Candidatus Omnitrophota bacterium | reverse complement strand
GCGAAAAATATTCTCCAGCACAACAATAGAGTTATCCACCAGCATTCCTATGCCTAAAGCTAAGCCGCCCAAAGAAATCATATTCAAGGTGATATTCCTGGTAAACATCAAAGTAAACACGCCCATAATAGAAATAGGTATAGCCGCGGCAACAATAAGCGAAAATTTTAAATTTCTTAAAAAGAAAAACAAAACAATAAAAGCTAAAACTCCTCCGGCAATAGCCGCGCTGCGAACGCCTTTAACCGAATTCAACACATAAACTGATTCATCATATACAACCTCTACATCAACCCCTAAAGAAGCATTGCCGCGCATTTTTTTAACAGCTTGGCGAACTCCTTGGCATACTTCTATAACATTAGCTCCTGACTGTCTTTTTATGGAAATTGATACATTTTCCGCTCCATTATGCCGGGAAATACTTTTTTTATCTTTAGCCGCGCTGCGAATGTCAGCGACATCGCTCAGCCTAACCATTCGAGCGGTTTTATCTTGCACCTCCTCTTGTATACCCAACTGATTTTCCCGTTCTTCTTCTTCAGTCCGGGGAACATCCACTAAAACAGTTAAGTTGCTAATTTCATCTAAGGTTTGAAATTCGCCGATTGTCCTAACTAAATATTCATAAAAACTTCCCTTAATTGACCCGGCAGGATAATTTATGTTAGACTTTTGCACTATTGAGCCTATATCTAACAAGGAAAGGCCTGAAGCCCTTAACCTAGGCTGATTAACCTCAACTAAAATTTCTCTTTGTAATCCTCCGGTTATAACCGCGGCAGCAACCCCTTCTATTTTTTCTAAATTATCCTTTACTTGCCTTTCGCAAACTTCACGCAAATCTAATAAAGATTTATCTCCGGTTACGCTTAATACAGCTACCGGCTTTTCAAAAGGATTATATTTCATAACCACCGGCTCTCCGCAATCACGGGGCAAGAGTTCTTTCACTAAATCGATTTTTTCCCGGACATCTAAAGCTGCTAAATTCATATTAGTTCCCCAGTCAAAATGTACCATAACCAAAGATAGAGCTTCTCGGGAAATAGAGCTAACTTCTTTAACTCCATTTATAGCGCCGGCTGACTCTTCTAAGATTTGAGTGATTAAGCTCTCAACTTCTTGAGGAGCCGCGCCTTCATAAGGAGTTAATATCGTAACTTGAGGATAAGAAATAGAAGGAAATAATTCTTGAGAAAGGCGGGATAAAGAGACTAAACCCATTACCACTACAGCTAAAAAAATCATAACTGTAGTAACCGGGCGGCGAATAAATACACTAATTTTATCTATCATATATTATTATCCTTAATATATATTTTAAGGATAAAATTCGAAATAGCAATATAAAATAAAAAATCGGAGATAAAATACCTCCGATTTCTGTTTATACCTTTTACCTTTTTTATTTTTTCTCAATTGTCCCTGTTTTAGTAACTCTTATCGGCGGGCCTGTAAATTTTCTCTTCGCGGATTTATTTTGATAGCTTTGTTTTTTGACAGAAGAAACCTTAGCTCTTGACTGCTTTTCCCGTGAAATAACTTCACCTTTTAAATAGACTTTTTTACAGCCATTCTTATCAATCACCACTATCGGCTTTGAAACGCTATCCCGGCTAATTTCCGAGCTTAAAGCAAAGGGGACCCGTTTATGGCTATCTACTGCCTCAGGCATAGTCTTACCATAAGCCCGCCCGTAAGAATCAAGATTTATCTGATTAGGCTGCGAAAAAACAGGCAGGCAAAAAACACAAAATATCAAGCCCCCAACAACAAAAATCCTTAAATTCACCAACATACAAAGAATATACCATATTCCCCCTAAACATAACAACCCCCCCAATTAAAGTTCACTAAATAAGCATTGCTTATTTAGTGAACTTTAATTGGGATAGGATTTTGTATATGGCTCTCTTGCTTATACTTAGCAATTCCGCGATGTCTTCTGTGTTGTATCCATTACTCCTTAATTGCTGGATTAAATATGCTTTTGCTTTTCGGCTTTGAGGATTTCTAAACTTTCTTAGTTCAGTATACTCTGTTATTTTTTTCTCTAGCAAAACGCTGTCCAAAGCATTTTTATTACCTTTAGCTATATTATCAAGTTTAGAAAAAGAGAGAAGAAGCTTTCTTCGTAAGATTCTCAAAACTTTATAATCTTCTATGGCATTGCCGGTTTTTATCCTCAAAGATTCCTTTAATAATTTCCTGTAAATTTTTCTCGCTTTCTCAATATTTTCATCTATGACTTCTAAAATAAATTGATATTTTATGAATGTTTTAGCCTCAAAATTTTCAGCGTAAAACGGCGCGCTTGACCATTGATACTCAAAAGGATCTAATGCCAGCCTTGCTTTTACCGAATTCATATGAATATACAAGGATGAGGCCAATAAATAAGTATCGTCCAGGCAAATAGATGCTCTATAGGCTCCATAAAAAACATGGCCTTTTCTTTTATATTTTAAATTCAAAAACCAAGCATATCTTTCGCAGAGATTTTTTATAGCTAAAGAAGCATTATCCTCTAAAAATCTAACTAAAAGATGAAAATGATTAGGCATTAAAGAGAAACAAAAGACTTCCATATTAAATTTAGAAGATGTTTCCTTTAAGAGCTTCATTAAATAATAATAATCGCCCTTTTCTAAAAACAGCATTTCCTTGCCCGGCGCGCGTTGAATAATATGAACTATAGTATTAGCCGGAATAATCTTTTTTCGCACAAAAAAAACACTTTTTTTACCCTCAAAATCAACCATTTCACACCTCCCCCCAGTTTTACAGCCCTAAAACTCCCATCATTATAGCTAAAGTTCACTAAATAAGCAATGCTTATTTAGTGAACTTTAGGGGGGTTGGGGGGAAAATGTGTTGCTTTTGTTGGGGTTTGCTTTATACTGGGAGGGTATGAAAAAGGTGATGAGAGTAATTTTGGATACTAGTATTTTTGTTAATCCGGCTTCGCGGCGATTTTTTGGAAAAACGCCGGGAGAAGCTTTGAGTAATTTTTTAGATGAGATTCGGCTTGAAAAAAGCATAAGCTTTTATATGCCTCCATCTATATACGAAGAGCTGATGAAATTTATTGAGCAAGATATCCCTATAGAAAAAACTATTTTAATAGACAAACGCCCGCCATCTTCTTACCAATCTTCTGTTCCTGCCATATTGGTTTATGATTTTATTGAAGAAATGCGTTCAAGAATTAATAAGGGCTTAAGAATTACTGAAAAATATGCCCGAAGGGGATTAAAAAATCCGCCATCAGAAGACAGAAAAAAAGAAGAAGAAATCATAAAAACCTTGCGCCAGGAATACCGCACGGCCTTACGTGAAGGGGTTATTGATTCCAAAGAAGACTTTGATTTAATTCTTTTAGCTAAAGAACTCGACGCTTATTTAGCAACTTCTGATAAAGGGCTGGTTAAATGGGCGGCTAAACTGGGCATTAGCTGTATAGACGCTCCGGAATTAAAAGAATTTATTAAGCCTTAACTATGGCAGTCATAATCTCTCTAACAATATCCTCCATAGTAATCATACCGTAAATTTTCTTTCCTTTAAACACTAAAGCAATGCTTTCTTTTTGGGATTTAAGCCGAGTAAAAATATCCTGCAGTTTTTGGTTAAGGCCTACTTTAGCAATAGGCCTTATAAAATTCTGCCAATTTTTTGAATCTTCAAAAAATAAATCATAAGCATTAATATAGCCTCTCGGCTCTCTATCTTTTCCTTCTGAAGCAGATCCCTGCCTGGCCGGCAGGCAGGCGCCTTTGGCGGAAAACACCGGATAGCGGGTAAAGCCGCATCTCTTTATAGTTTCTATAACAACTTCATAAGAATCCTCGTAATCAATAGCTGATATTTTCTTTGCCTCTAAGCAAATATCTCCAATCTTATCACTCCTAAATTCAAATACTTCTTCAATAGCTTTTTTTTCTCCTTTATCAATGCCTCCCTGGCTCTCTATCTCCTGAACCATAAATTTTATCTCTTCCTTGGTTACAAAAGGAGAGCGATGCCTTGCTTTTTTAAGGAAAATCCCAGCCAAAGTTTTATTAACAACCTCTATGCTTTTAATAACCGGAAAAAGCAAGTTTTTAAAAAAATCAATAAACCCTATTGTTCTGCAGCTAAAACTTTCCCTGAAAAATCTACCGATATTTTTAGGAATAAGCTCGGCAAAGATAACTATTACTGGAGCAAATACAAAAGTTGTCCAGAGATTCCCCGACTGAACGCCTTTATCAATTAAAAAAAAGGTAAGAAAACTTGAGCTTAAAACTACTGCGATATTTGTCCCCACTAAAGTAGTGATAAGAAATTCTTCCGGTTTCATGATGAATTCATAAACTCTTTTTGCCTTTTTATCGCCTTTATTTTGGCGGTGGCGCAGGCTAAGCGGCCGGCAAGAAACAAAGCTTATCTCACTGGCTGAAAAAAATCCCTGCAAAACAACAAAACAAAAGCACCCCAATAAATACAGATAACTCATTTCTTCTCCAGAATTACACTAACAATCCGCCTTGCTGTAGCCCTTTCTATTGTAAACTCTATCTTAGCTTTATCTAATTGCCCTTTAACGGCAACAGCAAGCTTTTCTCCGGTCTTAGGTATTTTTTCCATCTCAGAAAGCAAAAAACCGGCAATAGTATCTTCTATTTCAGGTAAATCTAAACCTAGCCCTAAGTTCACAGCTTTAACAGCTGTTTTTCCATAAACTCTCCACTTTCCTGTCTCCAACTTTTCCATGGGTGCTTGTATCTTCTCAAACTCATCATATATCTCTCCAAAAATTTCTTCAACAATATCCTCCAGAGTAATCAATCCTTCAGCACCGCCATATTCATCCAAAACAATAGCGATTCTTTCCTTTTTTTCTAAGAACAACCTTAGAACATCATCAATCCCCTGGCTTTCAGGAATAAACATTGGCTCACGTAGAAATTGGCCATAAGCCGCGTCTTGATTAAGAAAAACATCCTTAGCATAGAGTATCCCGATAATATTGTCTAAAGAGCCTTCAAACACCGGAAGTTTAGAGTGTTTGACTCGGCGTAAAGTATCTATTACTTGTTCTTGGCTTAGCTTAGCGTCAATGCCTTTAATGTCAATACGGGCAGTAAGTATTTCGCTGGCATTGGTATCCTTAAATTCTAAAACATGGCTTATCATTGTTTCTTCCTGAGCTGAAATTTCACCGTCTTTTTTACCTAACAAAAGAGCGGCCTTAAATTCTTCGCCGCTCAAAGAAGAATCTTTAGGCTTACCAATAATAAAAGAAGAAAAAAACTTCACAATCTTTTCTATCCCGCTGATAAAAGGCGCAAAGATTTTAGAAAAAATATTTAAGGCAAAAGAAGAGCTTAAAGATACTTTTTCAGCTCTATATATAGCAAAAGTCTTAGGAAAAATCTCTCCCAAAAAAAGTATAAGTGTGCCGCTTAAAATAATAGATAAAATTAACCCCTTCCGGCCTAATGTATTTACAAAGATAGCTGTTGATAAAGACGCTAAACCTATATTCACCATAATGTTACCAAAAACAATAGCTGAAAGCAGTCGGGTAGGTTTTTTAAGCAGGCGGCGGATTATTTTTGCTCGGGGATTTTTTTCATAAAGCCGGCGCAGTTTTAAATTGCTTAAAGAAAAAATCGCGGTTTCAGAAGCAGAAAAAAAAGCTGAAAACCCAATAAGAACTGTGAAAATTAAAATGTTGAGCAACATAAAAACCTTTTTTTGCCCTTTCCAACTGCGGGAGGTGGGATTAAAATTTCACCCCCCGCAGACTATGTCGTAATTGTTTATGTCGCGCAAACACACACAATATATTGTAGTTGCCCAATTTATTGGGTAGCCTATATCGCGCCTGATAAATCAGGCAACTACAATACGACACAGTCTCTTAACCGGACAATCCGGAAGCCTTGATTTCACCAAGTAGGCCTAATAGTTGAATCTCTGGATTCCCGCTTTTTTACACTTTGGACACTTCGCGCAAGAATAACAGAGCATTTATACATTTCCTAAATAGACGTGAAGTAAGCCCTGCTCCTTACCTATATTATAAGCTTTTTGCAAGGTTTCAATAGGCGTCGGCTCATAATTCGTAAACTCATAGCAAGGGCTGAACTTACTTATATGCCAAGGAATTTCTTTATCAATGCCGGCAATAAAGCCAGCTATACCTTTTAGCTCACTCTCAGAATCATTTTCGCCGGGAATCACTAAGGTGGTTATTTCAAGCCAAATACCCATTTTTTTCATTAGTTTTATTGTCTCCAGAACCGGCGCAAGATGAGCTTGGCAATTTTTTAAATAAAATTCTTCTCTAAAGCTTTTTAAATCCACGTTTGCCGCGTCTAAATAAGGATTTATAGCTTCCAAAGCTTGTTTTGTCATATAGCCATTAGTTACAAAAATGTTTTTAATTCCCTGTTGTTTTGCCAATTTAGCAGTATCATAAGCATATTCAAAAAAAACTGTAGGTTCGGTATAAGTGTAAGAAATGCTCTCTAAATTATTTCGTTTTGTTTCTTGGACAATGTCTTCAGGGATCAACTCAGGCTGAGTGTAGCTGCCCAATTCATTGGTCGAAAAAGACATTCTTTGCTCCATAAATGGAGCAACTACATTAGAAATTTGAGAAATCTGCCAATTTTGACAAAAACCGCATTTAAAATTACACCCCCTCGAAGCTATAGAGTAAGTTAACGTACCGGGAAAAAAATGGTATAGCGGCTTTTTTTCAATAGGATCAATATGGACAGCTGCAGCTTCGGCATAAGTTAAAGTTTTTAAAATACCCTTAATATTTTGACGCACTCGGCAAAAGCCTTTTTCTGAAAGATCAATAACACAGTAATGCGCGCAAAGACAACACCTTACGAGCCCATCGCTTAATTTTTCGTAAAGCATTGCTTCTTTTATCATAGTGTTTCAGCGACGGCTAATGAAGAAAAATCCGAAATCCGAAACAAATTAGAAATTCTAATGTTCAAATTTTCAAAACGAGGAATATTGTTTTGGCCATTAGGATTTTTATCATTCGGATTTGTTTCGAATTTCGTGCTTCTGATTTCGGATTTAGATTACTTAAGTTACCTGCTCAACTTGTTTAATTTCAGGAACTTTTTCTTTGATTGTTTGCTCAATTGAAAGTTTTAAAGTATAGGTGCTCATAGGGCAGCAGCCGCAGGCTCCGGTCAAGCGGACTCGAACAATACCGTCTTCAGTAACATCAACTAATTCAACATTACCGCCGTCAGCCCGCAGCGCCGGCCGAACTTCTTCTAAAGCTTTTTCAACTTTTTCTTTCAGCATAAGTATATCCTCCTTTTGTTAGAGTTAGAGTAAGGGTTTAGATGCTCAAACACCCATAATACAAGAGACAAAGTTTAAAAAGAAAGAGAAAGAGTCAGTTTGGTTCCGCCCTCAGGTTCAACCAACTCTACCTTATCTTCAGAAATGCTGCCTACTAAAAATTCACCTATTCTTTCAGATTCTTTAACAGCTTTTCCATTTATTATAGCTGAAGAAGAATCCTGGCCATATACAATACCTTCAAGAATATACTCCTGAAAAATGCTGCGATTAGACTGCGGCTGTTTTAACGGTTTAGCAAAATCTTGAGAAAATTTATTCTGATCTTTATGCCCTGGTAAATGTTTAAAAGCGCCTATAAAGATAAAAATTAAAAATAGCGCTGATAGAAATATTGAGCTGAAAATAAAATATTTTTTTGCCTGTGGAGTAAAAGAAAAACTCTTAACCTTTACCCCTATTTTTCTTTTAAGAACAACCTCTTTTTTCTTTTCGGCCATAGAATGGTTTATATCATCCCGCATTTTTTGGATAAAAGAATCTTCTCTGTCTTCCTGCGCTTTTTTTAAGGCTTCATAAATAATACTCATTTTAACTCCCTTATACAGCTTTCAAAAATACTTTGGTTGAAAGCCTTGCAGTTTTTGACAAAACCTAAAAGAAGAGCCCTATCGCAAAGCATATTAATCAGCCGGGGAATACCTTTAGAAAAATCATAAATAATCTCATAATTATCCTCTAAAATATTAGCGCGGACAGCGCCCGCTTTTTTCAGCCTAAACTCCACATAATCTCCTATTTCTTCTTTTTTTAAAGGTATAAGATTATGCCGGACAAAAATTCGCTGACTAATTTGCCGCAAGCCGAAGCTGTTTAATTTATTAAGAAGCTCCGGTTGGCCGGAAAGAATAATTTGGAGAAGCTTTCCCTGGGAAGTTTCTAAATTAGAAAGCAGGCGAACCTGTTCCAGCTGACGCGCGGTTAAATCCTGGGCTTCATCAACAATTAAAACCGCGTTTGACCCGTAAGAATTAATATCAACTAAAAAAGTATTTAAAGTCCTGATAATTTCTAATCTGTTATTCTTAGGCGCCTTTAATCCAAAATCTTCAACAATAGCCTGTAAAAGCTGAACATCGCTAAAATAAGGATTAAGAATAAAAGATGTTTTAATTTCTGAGGGAATCTTTTCCAGAAGAGTCCGGCAAAGAGTTGTTTTGCCTGTGCCGACTTCACCAGTTACCAAAATAATGCCCTTTCTCTCGTATATCCCATATAAAAGCGCGGCTAAAGCCTCTTTGTGAGAAGAGCTTTCAAAGAAAAACTGAGGGTCAGCAGAAACATTAAAAGGAGATTGTTTTAAACCGTATAATTTGTGGTACATGTTCTCGATCCTGGATTCTCGATACTCGATATTAGATGCTCGATACTCGATAGCTCGTAGAATATATAATATTTAATTATCGAGAAACGAGAATCGAGTATCGAGCATCGAGAACTACTTTTCAAATTTAGATGTCACCCGTTTTGTTTTATAAACTTGCTGAGGAATCACGTCTCCGGGCTCTACAATACTTGCTGTAATAAAAATCATCAAATCTATTTTGGCAGTATCACTAGTATAGCGTTTAAACAACCAGCCGATTACGGGAAGTTTGCTTAAAATAGGTACACCTATTTCCTGCCTTGATTTAACATCCTTAAGCAACCCGCCAATAACTACTGTTTCGCCATCTTTAACTATTACTTGAGTTTCAGTTTCCCTTGAGGTCAGCCAAGGATAAGAAACAAGTGTAGTGCCTTCAGTATCAGTAACGCTAATATCCTGTAAACGGGCTGTTACAGCCGGATGGATAATCATATTAATATACTCATCATTCTCGCCGCAAATTTGAGGTACAACATTAAGCTGAATTCCGATATCCTGATAATAATCTAAAGAGCCTCCAGTGATTTGAGAAGTTTCAGCGCTGGTTTCAGTTTTAACAATAGGGTATTTTTGGCCTACAAGCATAGATGCTTCCTGGTTGTCCAAGGTAAGAATTACCGGAGCGGATAAAGTATTGGTCCTGCCGTCTTCCTCTAAAGCATGAAGTATAGCTTCAAACTGATCGCCGGCTAATTTGCGAAAAGCTAATTTTAAACCTGTGTTAGAGGGTGTAATGCTTGAAGAAGCAGCACCAAATAGTGAAGGCGTAACCTGAGTTGTAAGCGCGTGAGCAGCAACACTTTTTGTTTCGGCATCGTTAAATTTGTTAAAAGTAAGGCTTGATGATGACGCGCCAGTAGTTCCAGTTCCCCAGTCAAAACCAATATCCTGCAAAAAGTCCCTATTCACCTCCATAATTCTGGTCTTTATCAGAATTTGTTTAGGCATAATATCAATTTGTTTAATAAGAGCTTCTATGTCTTTCAATGCTTTCGACGTATCTGACACCAATAAAGTTTTTGTCCGGGAAATTGCTGACCCTTCAGACCTTTCTCTTTTGGTAGCTTCTGTGCCGAATTCCCAGCCGGCCTGGCCGGTCATTTCTAAAACAGAAACTCTGCCTATGGCTGAAAGCATTGGTTCAATCGCTTTTTTAGTATCATTAGCGTCAATATATCTTAATCTAAAAACTTTAGTTCTGGGAACTTCAACCTCCTGTAACTCTCTTTCTACTTTCTCGCGCTCCTGTATTTGTTCTAAGGTATCCACTAAAATAATACTATCTTCAATCCACCTATAACCATAATTATGGGCCTTTAGAATACCCCCTAAAGCGTCCTGCCAGCTCACGTTTTCAAGTTTTACCGTAACCAAGCCTTCCACGTTGGGATTCACCACAATATTTACTTTTCTGCCTTCTTTAAACGCCTTTTCAGCTAAAGAACGCACTACAGTCTTAATCTCCACATCTCTAAACTTAACCAAAGGAATAATTTCATCCTGAGCATAGGCAGAAGTAGCAAGTAGCAAGTAGCAAGTAGCAAGTAAAAATAACGAAATTTGTCTTCTGTCATTGCGAGCGCAGTGAAGCAATCCTAAAAGAGATTGCTTCGGCCGCTTTGCGGCCTCGCAATAACATTGAGAAAAACACTTCTTATCTTTTATTTTTTTCTTCACTCTTCCTCCAATTTTAATATAAATTCTTCTTTATCAGTTCTTAAAATAACTTCTCTTTCTTTTATCTTGATAACTCTGTATTCGCCAAGGCTATCTCCTTCTTTTAATATTTCATTATTAATGACAGTTAAAGATTCACCCTGAGAATATATTATACCATCTAAAGCTAATCCTGAAATCTCCATTTCCTCGGCAATAAGTATCATACCCCCCTTACTTACCAAAGGGCTAAAAGGGTCTCTGCCTTCATAGCTAAAACACTCTTGAAGGGATAAGCAAAAAACAAGAACAAAAGAAAAAAATACCCCTAAGAATAAGATTACTTTTCTTTTATTATCGCGCATATTAAAGCTTCTATTGAATTATAAGGATAGCCTGATTCTACGCTTAAATCCTTAATTTCAAAAAAATAACTGCTATTTTGAAGGTATTCTAAGAATTTTACCAGCCCGTGAAACTCACTTTTTGCTTTAATACTAATCGGCAAATATTTTAATTGCGGGGAATTAACCGACGCCAATTCCTGAGGCTTATCCGGATAAAGAGATTGTATTTCCACGCCAAAATCTTTACTGTTAGTAGAAATAAACGAAAGTAGAGCTGATTCTTGTTGCGAAGAAACAATCCTGGCTTTAGCTTTATCAATTTCCACTTCCAGGACTCTACACTCTTCTAAATACTTTTCTCTCTTCGGCCATTCTTTTTTAATAGCCTCAACCTTCTCTGCTGAAAAAATAATCTTTTTATTTAAAACAACCACGCTTTTAATTCTTTCGGGAAGTAAAATAAATGCTTCTAAAGCTACAAAAATTATTACGCCGAAAAAGATTATTGTTTTTTTCTGAAACCTCAAAATAGCCTCGCTATATTCGGCAGCCCTTAATCATTCTACCCTAATTTTTGCATTCAATAATAAATTGTAGAGTTTGGGCGCCATTAAAATCTACTTTCTGCGACTTTTTTATATTCACCTTATTAAACTTTGCCGTAAAATATTTCTGCTTTCTTAGAGCATTTATAAATTTGTCTAAAGAAACCAAGGAATCCTCATGCCATCTTACCACATAACCCTCCAGAACTATAAAACCTTGTTTGAATTTCAAACTTTCAAACCAAATATTCTTAGGTAACGACAAGAAAATATCATTAAAAACCGCGGCAGCTTCATATTCAGGAACCATTAAAGCCTCTAATTCTTTTTTCTCTGCTTGAAGCAGGGCCTTTCTGTCTTGTACTTGTTTTAATAAATCAATCTCGCTTGCCCAATTCTGCCGCTCCTTAGTATGAGCTTCATAGTCTCGTGTTTTCGCGAGGATAAAAACTTGCAAAGACAAAATTAACACCAGCATAACTACCGCGGCCGCGCCGGCCAAAGGAATATAAGCGCCCAAGCGCTGTAAAATTTCTTGGGAAAAACTCTTTTTTTTAGGATTTAAATTTATAGTGACCTTCATAAGACTATGCCAAAAACCGCTGAAAAACTATTTTTAAGCGGCTCAAATGTTTTATTTAAAAAAACTTCGCCTACATTTTTAATAGGCTCAGGAAATATCTTTAAAACTTCAACTTTTAAATCTGGAAACCCGGTAAAACTACTCTCTACTCCTTTTACCGACGCGAACCCTCCGCTAAGATATAGTTTATCAACGCGCTCGCCTTTATTAACTTCAAAATATTCAAATGAATTTTTCATCTCTTGACGTAAATTAAAAAAACTATCACCGGCTGACTCCAAGAATTCGTTGGTTTGCTTTCCTGACAATACCTGTTCTTTTATCTGAACCAGGGTCAAGTTTTTTATCCGGGCAGCTACCTTAAAAACATCTTCGGCGCTAAAATTTAAATCGCGGGTAATAAACGGCGCTCCCTTATGCACCAATGTCATTGTAGAAGATTTATACCCGATATCCAACAGGCAGGCGTTAGCCTGAGCAGCTGATTCTATCGCGTTGGCCGAGACAGGCTGATAATTATTTAAAAAGAGATTTACTATACATATACTATCTAAACTAATTTGTAAAACTTCCAGGCTATTTTTTTCAAAAACCTCTAAAGTTTCATTAATAAAATCTTTTTTGGCAGCGGCAAGAAGTATTAAAAACTCCTTAGGGTTAGCCTCGCCTAAAACGAAAAAATCAAAACACACTTCTTCGGGAGGAAAAGGGATAAATTTATTTAATTCATAAAAAAGAGCTTGAGACATTTTTTGCCTTTCCATTTTAGGAAAAGAAAAATAGCGGACAAGGCAATTCGGGCTCTTTAGACAAATTTTTACTTTTTTGGCAGGTATTTTTTCGGCAAGGCTAAGTTTTTCAATAGCAGCGGCTAAACCGATATTTTCTTCTACAAAATAATCTACAGCTTTTCCCTGTTCAACTATAATGCCCTTTAAACAGCTGCTGCCTAAATTAATTGCTGTCCAATCCTGAGATACTTTTCCTAATAATTTACCTAAAGAAAATTTAGGCAATGAAAACTTATTTAATAATTTATT
>JBDRIY010000030.1:0-6764 GCA_043815445.1 Candidatus Omnitrophota bacterium | reverse complement strand
AAGAATTTACGCAGAAGCTCCTGGATAATAAGATCCGGATAAGTATGGACGGACGGGGCAGAGTATTTGACAATATCTTCATTGAACGTCTTTGGAGAACGGTCAAATATGACAATATCTATGTTCAGGGATATGAAACCAGAACAGATATTAGAGGAGGCTTGAAAACATATTTTAACCGCTACAACACAGAACGATTACATCAGTCGCTGAATTATCAAACGCCGTGGGAAGTTTATTCCGGGATTAAATTTAACGTCCCGGAGAATAAAATTTCCCACCTTAAGTTACCTTAACCTTGGTCTTGACAGGGGAAGTAGTTTATTCAGGGAGGGGAACCCAAAAAAATAAGATATTTGACAAAGTTCAGCAAAAGTGTTACACTTTAATTGGAGGTGGAAATATGCCGACAAAGAATCCTCGATTAAATGTGGTGCTTGATCCGAGATTGTACGAAATATTACGCAAGTTAGCCCATAAAGAAGGTATTTCATTATCTTTATTGGCTAGAGATTTACTGAAAGAATCGTTAGAGCTGCACGAAGATATTTATTGGAAAGAGACTGCCCGAAAAAGAGACAAAACTTTTACATATAAAAAAGCTTTGTCTCATAAAGATATTTGGGGATAATGTCTTATCATTTATATTATCATCCTGATATCAAGAAAGAAGACCTTCCTGATATTCCTAAGAATATACAAGAAAGGATTCGTAGAGCCATTGAGCAGAGGTTATCAATTGAACCTATAAAATATGGTGAACCTCTAAAAAGAGGCCTGCAAGGATACAGGAAATTACGGGTAGGAGATTATAGGGTTGTTTATAGAGTCGATAAAGAAAGAGTTATAATTCTCAAGATAGGACATAGAAAAGAAGTATATAATAGGATGCATTTGAGAATTGAAAGATACTCATGAAACAATCTATTGGCTTTAAAGTAATGAATATAAAAGACAGAAATAGAAGAGATAGCAGGGCCAACCCCTCCAAAGACTTATAAATCAAATATTGACATTCTTTTTCTTCTGATACAATAAATCCATACCTTCTGCCGGAAGAACTCATCAATTAAGCTAATCCTTTGATTTTGAGAAAGAATCATATTTTGAGAATTTAGAAATTCTAAGATGGCCAGAAGAGTATATTAAACACTTAATAAAAGAGAAAGGACATTTTTTTTCGAGGTATCAAAGCCGTGTTCAAGCATAATTGATTTATAATATATTCGCAGACAAAGGGCTAAACAACTGTCTTGTTATTCATTGCAAGAGTTAGTTTCTAATTTCAGAGATACTGGGCCATAAAAAACCGAATACCACTCAGAGATACACCCAAATAACTATTACAGACTTAAAAGAAGCTCATCAGCAATGCCATCCCAGGGAGAGAGAAAAAAATTATTGATTTTAAAAGTACCACGGGTATACTATACCCATATAACAAAAGGAGTAATTGATATGGAAGATAAGAAAATGTTGGAGGAAGTAGTTAAGCGTTACAGCGATACTATAATCGCGCATGTGGATAAGCAGCACAATTCTGTCATTGAGAAGTTAAAAAAACATGATGAAGAATTCAAGAAGATTAACGGTTGCTTTGACAGGCTTGAAACAGCAGCTTTAGAAAACAGCAGTAATATAAAAGATTTAAAAGAAGGCCAAAAAGAAATTAAAAAAACAATAGACGGAGCAGTAACCAATCACGAACAACGAATAAGAAAAGTAGAACACAAAGTCGGCATATAAATAAAAATTGCTCTTTGAAAATTCGCTCCTGACGGCAGGATCGTATTACGAATACCACTAAAATCCAAAATCCCCAACGGGTCAATTCAGCCTTACGGCACAGTTGCCAAAATCCAAGGCACCGACACAACCAACTACAAATTCACCGGCAAAGAACTGGACAACACCGGCCTCTACTACTACGGAGCCCGCTACTACGACCCGGAAATAGGAAGATTTACTCAAGCCGACCCAATCATCCAACACCCCTACGATCCCCAAGACTTCAACAGATACGCCTACTGTAGAAACAACCCTATTAATTTAATTGACCCTACAGGTTATGGCTGGCTTAGAAGAATAATACGAGAAATAAACAGATGGTTTAAACAAGCTGAACATGGCCTTGAAAAAGCAACTAACAGTGAGTGGGATATAAACGCCAGCGCCAGTTATACAGTTGGAATAGGAGGCCAATCCTCAACACCAGAATCTTCAGGATATTCCTCAGCATCGTCTTATAGCGGAGGCTCAGCCCCAGACAACAGCAGTCTCTACCAATCCTCAGCAGACCTCCTAATAGCTTCAATTGAAAAAGATGCTGCGAAATACAATAAAACAGCTATTATTTCAAATAACCCTACCGAAAACAATATTAAACGAAAATCGATTGACGGAAATATTCAAGCCGCGCATGATGCAGGGCAATCCGCTAAAGGTCCAAGCGGTGCAATTGCGGCGGGTGGTAAAGTTGCGAAGCAGAATAGTAATGCAAATATTAAGACTGTTAATCTTGAAAGGATAGACGTTGTAAAGTCATTTTCGAAAAATCAATCTAATTGGCCAACTCGTGCAATGGGATATTATGTCGCAGGTGTTACAGGTGTATTTTTTGGGTTGGCTCTTACTCCTGTAGCGGGAGTAGCATCCGCGGCAGCGTTGAGTATTGTATGGGATTATGCAATTTGTAAGGAAACAGAAAATATGCATGAAATGCCAGGGAATTTAATGAAAGAATATATTGCTACAATTACAAAGGTTGGAGTAAATCTTGATCTTGGCCCAGTAGCCGGTGAAGTTGCGGGTATTGGTATAAGTGAATCTTGGTATTGGCTAACCAATCTGGGTAGTAGGTAACAAGAGAAGTAGGAATAATAAAATGAATATGAAAGGTAAATTTATGTGTCAGAAATGTAGAAGAAATTTATCATTTTGGAAAATAATTACTCTAGGATTTCGTGATGAGAAGAAATTGTTTTGTGAATGTGGAGAGAAAATTTTTTTTAAAGAAAATTATTTTTTAAGACTTTTGCCTACTCTTTGTGTACCAATGTACCTTTTTCTTAAGAAAGAGTGGTATATTTTAGTGCCGTTTAGTTTTTTTATAGCTTTTTTACTTGGGGTATATTCTTTTAGTTTAAAAAGAAAATAACAATAGATAGCAAGACGTTCTATTCAACCCCAACCACCCCAAGAACTTATAAATCAAATATTGACACTTTTTCTTGTCTTGATACAACTGGATACAACCCAGAAATACAGGTTCTTTCTTAAATAATGTGATATTTATAGCTAATTTTGTGACATTAGCCACAAGACAAAGTATGTTGCCGCGTTTACGTAACTTATTCGCTTGCTTTAGTTTGAGTTCTTTGCAGACTTCACTTAAGCAAGCAAAAGTTGCGCATAACGCAGTAATTTTGGCGCTTAATCAAGGTATGAAAGTCATTTTGACGTTAACCGCTGTGTTACATGATTTTATAGAAAAAGCTTCACATTTAATAAGAAAGAACCGAAATATACCCAAATAATCATAACAGACCTAAAAGAAGCACATCAGAGCTGTCATCCAAGACAATTCCAGGGACAGAACACTTAATTATTAAATCCCTAAGCTATTCTGATAAAATATAACCATGCCAAGAATAGCAAGAGTAGTCATACCTGATTATCCGCATCACATAATACATCGCGGCAACCGCAGAGAAAAGGTTTTTTCAGCATTGACGATAAACAAGCCTATCTTGATTTTTTAATAAAACAAGCAAAAAGATGTGGAATAGAATTTTGGGCCTATTGTTTAATGGATAACCATATGCATTTTATAGCAGTGCCTCAAAAAGAAGATAGCCTTGCAAGAGGATTAGCTCAAACCCATAAAGAATATACAAGAAGAACTTACGAATTATGTTATATTTTTAATGTGGCAAAATAAGAAAAGAGGTGATGAATAAATGAAGACTCACAAACAAAGCGTAACTTTTAGAATAGCTTCGAACTTAAGACACTTGTTAGAAATTATCGCCTAGCAGGAAAGACGCAGTTTCAGTAATCAGGTGAATGTGGCTCTGGAGGAATGGCTAAGAATAAGAAGCCAAATCCACCCTCAGTTTAAAGCAGATGTTAAAAAGTCTCTCGGGTCGGGTAAACCGGAACCGGTGTGGAAAGGATAAAAGCGTGAGCAAACCGTATTCTCAAAGCGCGTATCCCAAATATAACCGCCTAAAGAAAAAGTTTCCGGCTTACTTCATCAAAAAATTGAACGAGGCTGAAGATGATGCAGCTCTCAAACTCTTAATCGGCGAAGAAAAGACAAACGCTCTTAAAGGCATTCGGGTATACAAATTCAAAGTCCTTGACCTTATAGTTCTACTCGCATACCAAGTTAATCAAAAACAAAAAGAAGTTATCTTTGTAGCAGTAGGCGGCCACGAAAACTTCTATCGTGAACTACAACAATATCTTTAATAGTATAGTATATAGTAACTTTACTCAACTCCAATCCCTCCAAAGACTTGGTGTTGTTGGGCTTTGCAAATTATAGTTTTTAGTTTATAATGAAATTCCTACGAAGCCGCGAAGGGCGAGGCAGAATGTTTTGCGAATGAAGATAAAAAATATCCTTATTTTTAATCCTTTTGGTATAGGAGATGTGTTGTGTTCTACGCCTTTGGTTAGGAATCTTAAGCAAAGCCTGCCGGAAAGTTCGATTACTTATATTTGTAACCGCAGGGCTTATCCGTTACTAAAAAATAATACCTTTATAGATAAAATCTTGATTTTTGAAAAAGATGAGTGGAAGCATACTGCCCGGCAGTCAAAAATAAAGTTTTTACAAAAGGCTTTTTCTTTTTGGCAGGAGATAAAAAAAGAAAAGTTTGATGTTGTTTTTGACCTTTCCATGAATTCCCAGTACGGGTTTTTTCTCAAAACAACAGGAATAAAGCTTCGTATTGGTTTTGACTTTAAAAAAAGAGGAAGGTTTTTAACCCATAAAATTGATCTTAGCCAAGGGTTTAGAGATAAACATGTGGCTAAGTATTATTTAGACTTGTTGAAATTCTTAAATATAACGCCTAAAGATTATAACTATGATTTATTTATCTCTGAAAATAGCAAAAAGCAGGCAAAAGCTTTTTTAAGGAATCATAATTTAGATGAAGATTGCCTGCTTTTAGGTGTTTGCCCGGGCTCAGGAGACAGTTGGGGCAAAACCGCTTATTACCGGAGATGGCCTAAAGATAATTTTGTTGCTCTTTGCGATATGCTAAATAGTATTCCTAAGGTAAAAATAATTCTTTTTGGTTCTAAAACAGAAGCTGATATATGCGAGTATGTTTATGAGAAAACTAAGATTAAACCTCTTAATTTATGCGCTAAAATAGGCTTAGAACAGTTTTGTAGTTTATTTTCTTTGTGTACGTTTATTATTACTAATGATGGCGGCCCTTTTCATATAGGTAGGGCTTTGAAGAAAAAAGGAGCAGCTTTCTTTGGCCCTGTTGATGAAAAAGTATACGGCGTTTATCCTAATGAAGGCGCTTGTCTTGTGTTCAAAAAAGAAATTTCTTGCCGGCCGTGTTATAATAAGTTTAAATTCAACGGCTGTAATTTTGATAAAAAATGCCTGCGGCAGATAAACCCTGAAGATGTTTTTACGGCGATAAAAGATAAGTTTTTGTTGTAATCTAGCTTCGTTATTAAAATCAAAAATTAAATATCAAATATTAAAATGACATATTAAAATGTAAAATGAATAAAAAAGAACAGAGATTAATAAGCTGGCTTATAAAAACTATTGAAAATATTGTGTTTTTCTTGAAAATTTTGAATTTTGATTTGTAATTTTAATTTTTAACTTTTGATTTTTAAATTTACTGGAGTTGGCCATCAGGAAAATGGGGAAACTCCAGTACCTAAATTGCTTGCTAAAACCTTTTCTAAAGGGTAAAATAATTAACTCAAAGGAGTGAATACTGAAGCAGGGAAGTGAATAGAGCCGCGGAAAAGAAAAAATTCCGTGATTCTATATTTATTTTGTGACTCGGCGGCTGCAAAGGAGAATTTTATGTTGTTAGAAAGAAAACTCTCAATAGCTGGTTATTTACGTAATATTCGATTTGGGATTTTTTGTGTTTTGGCTATTTTTTTAGCTATATCCAAGGCTGCCCTTGAGATAACTTTTGCAATGATTTTTTTTCTTTGGATTGCCGAGAATATTCTTATCAACAAGTGGAAGATAAAAGAGTATTTTCCTAAAACAAAGTTGAATTTGCCTATTATTGTATTGGCAGCGGTGCTGCTTATTAGCATTTTTAACAGCGTTGAACCTCAATTAAGTTTGAGAAAGTTTTTTACTAAGTGGGCCCAGCATATAATGTTATATTTTCTTACAGTTGATATTATTAATTCCAAAAAAAAATTCAAGAGCATTTTATTATTATTTTCATTATCCTTGGGTTTAATATTTGTTGATGGTATATGGCAGCTTATAACCGGCACTGATTTTTTACACGCTCGCCCGATAGAGGGCTTGTGGATAAGAGCGCATTTTAATGGGCTAAATGTTTTTGGGGGATTGCTTGTGCTAATGTCTCCGATAGTTATCACGTTCTTGCTTAGTAAAACAGGGAGAGAAAATGCTAAGGCAATCTCATTAAAAAGAATATACGGGGGAATTCTTTCTATTCTATTCATAGTTTGCCTTATATTTAACTGTTCAGTTGTGGCTTGGGTCGCGATAACAGCAGCCTTTGTTC
>JBDRIY010000029.1:0-10627 GCA_043815445.1 Candidatus Omnitrophota bacterium | reverse complement strand
GCCGTGTCATAATGTAGTTGCCTGATTTATCAGGCACAATATGGCTGCCCAATAAATTGGGCAACTACAATACATTGTGTATGATTGCGCAGCATAAACAATCGCGACACAGTCTGATTGCTTATTTAGTGAACTTTAATTACGCTGGTATCAGTTTGGGCAAAATGTCTTGAATGAGACGGTTAGTGAACCGGTTCATACCGTCTCATTCTAACAAGGGGCATGGATGAGACGGTGTGAGACGATTTATGAACCGGTTCATACCCCAACGGGCGCGGATGAGACGGTACGCACCCCCCACCCCAAAAAATTAACGCTCATA
This sequence comes from Candidatus Omnitrophota bacterium, assembly GCA_043815445.1. Lineage (GTDB taxonomy): Bacteria > Omnitrophota > Gorgyraeia > Duberdicusellales > 4484-171 > JBDRIY01. The sequence continues at coordinate 10,305 of JBDRIY010000029.1, read as the reverse complement.
AAGTATTCTGGATCCTCCGCTGGAGTTTATCCCGAGTATGCCCGAGGGGTGGAGAATGACAAACATTGTGCCCGAATGGGTAAAAACAGTTGCAATACAGTCTGGAGGCGGAAATGACAGAAAGGATAGCGGAGATGACAGACTTGTGTCCAAATGGGTAAAAAAGCGATTATGACACGGTCTGATAGTCAAGTAATGCTAATGTGAGTGTTATAATACGGTCTGCGAGCAAAATAATTCACCTTTGCTCTTAATATATTAGGTAAAGATTAAGGGGTGTAATTAATGCCTGATTTACTAGTTTTGGGGCTATTTAGGGGGATTTACTGGACGCCGTATTTTTCTAATCCCAAGATTCTTACTTTCTTTTGGTTTTCTACGTCTCCGTGGGCTTCTATAACTACATTATCACCTTCTTTGATACCATAGATAATCTGGGAATAGTCCGGGCCTGAGTGGCCGACTTCTACTTCTACTAATTTTACTATCCCTCTTCCTTCACCTCTTTCAATGTCTTCTTCGCTTGTGCCTTCATCCAACAAAACTAAAGGGATAAGGACAGTATCCTCAGCCGCGTAAATTAAACTTATTGTGGGAACCATAAGCGCTGAATCAAGATTTGCTAAGAAAATTTCTACCTGAGCAAACATTCCCGGGAGAAGAATTCCTTCGTCATCTTCTATAGTAATCTCCGCTTTCATAGTCCGGCTTCGGCCCTCTACTACAGGGTATAAATTATTGATTTTACCTTTAAATTCTTTGTTGGGATAGGCATCAACTTGAATTCTCGCCTTTTGCCCTATGCCTACCTTATGAATATCCCTTTCTACAATACCTACTTCCGCATATACCTCTTCAACTCCTAAAAGATTTACTACAATATCCCGAGAGGTAAAAAACTCGCCGGCTTCGGCTTCTCTTGCCCCGATAATTCCTTTAATCGGCGCCCGTAACTCTGTTTTTTCTAACAAAGATTTTGTTATCTTTAATTCTTCTTCGGCAAACTTTGCTGTAGCTTTCTCACCCTCAACCCGCAATCTTTGTTCTTCCAATTTTATTTCTAATATAGCCCCTTTTTCGTAAAGAGCTTGAGTTATTTCAAACTCTTTCTCAGCCGCGGAAAACTTTGCCGTATCAGAATCAAATTTACTTTGAGCCCGAGCTACTGCTAAAAGTGAATCTTGTTTAACCATAACAGCGATTATTTCGCCTTTTTGGACAATATCTCCTTCTTTAACTTCAATTTTTTCAATAACCCCTTCTTTTTCAAAACGCATTTTAATCTCTTTTAAACTTTTTATGTCTCCGGTAACCGGAAGGCTATCTTCATAGCTCACTCTTTCTACCCTAAATACTCTGCAGGCTAAAGGTTCTTCTTGGCTGGCCACTTCCTGTTTTTGCTGTAATTTTTCTAAGATACTAGCTGCCTTGTCCTTAACACTTTCCTCAGCAAAGGTTTCATCAGGTTCAAGCGAAGTGTCATCAGCTTCGAATGAAATTTCATCATTTTCGGGAAAAACATATTCATCTTGCGTTTCTTCATCTAAAAATACTTCTTCCGGGCTTGCTATCTCCGCTAAGCGCTTTTTCTTTTGAGCAGTCCCCCAAAAAATCAATCCCATAAAAAGAACAATCATTACGGCTAAAACTAAAAATAGTTTTTTCTTTTCATCCATATACACTCTCCTCAATGAAACTTGGACTTTTCAAAGAAAAGTCCCTAGTTGAATTGAATTCCGAGCTCGCGTTGGCTAATTATCGAAGAGAATTCGCCAACATCCCCCGCAAGCCGGAACAATTTGTAAATATTAGAATCAGATAATCCTTGAATAAACACTCTGTTTTAAAATAATCCTAATGAATATGCTGTAGCTTTATCTAAATCAGCTAAAGCGATATAATAATTTGTCTTAGCCTTAAGTAAAGATAACCTCTTATTAATATGGTTAGAAAGTAATCTAACAACTTCTGACAATTTTATCTTATTCATTTTAAATTCTTCTTTTTTCAATTCTAAAGCTATGTTGCTAAATTTAACTTCAAACAAAGAAACCTGATACTCATCAAAAGACTTTTGATATTCTAAAAAACTTTTTCTGGTATCAAGGATAGCCTCTTGTCTATTCTTAGATAAATTACTTAAATCATCAGCATAGCTAATTTCCGCTTGTTTTTTCTTAACATAATACTCTCCGTTATCCATAACCCCCATTTTAGCTAAATAAGTAGTTGAACCAATACTTCCCGAAGAGTCTGTAACGCCCTTGTAGCCGACCTTGTCTTCTTTTGCCGATACTTCAAAAGTATTACCGCCAAACAGCCACTTTACTGCCCCCACTATCTTCCATTCTTCATCCAAGCCTAAGTTTTGATCAGAGTAAGCTTCTCCTGAATAACCATAAGAGGTAGTTAAATCTAACCTGGGAAAACTTTCTCTCCGGGCAATATCCTGAGCATATTCAGCCGCTTTAAGGCTTGTTTCCCAAAGTTTAACATCGGGTTTATTAGCTAAAGCTAAACGAACGCACTCATCAACATCAATACCTACTTTTTCTATTCTTAACAATTTTTCTTGATTAATAGGCACGCTATCACCGAAATCTAAATTCATTGATACCCGCAACTGTTCTTTAGCTAATTTCAATTCATTGCCGGCCTGTTCCGCCATATTTGCTATCCGTTTATACTCAGCTTCTATTTCTACAAACTCTATTTTAGTAATAATCTTAATTTCGTACAGATCTTTGGCTAACTGGTAATTTTTAAGAGCTTCGGCTTGAAATAATTCCGCTTCTTTCAGCTCTTCTTGCTTGCCCAAAACATTTAAATAAGCTTTGATAACTTCCGACTTTAAATCCTGAACTATTTTTCCATATTTATTTTCTTCTACTTCTAAACTAAGTTTTTCTTTGCGTAAAGTCTTACTATTTATACCGCTATCAAAGAGATTTTGCTTTAACTGTACTGAATAAGATTCACTCTCATAAGAATCAGTTGAGATTTCCCCATCTGAAAAGCTGCACTGTAAATCCATCTTAGGGAATAAGTTTCTATAAGCATTTTTAATCTTTATCCGCGCTAAATCTAACTGCTGATGAGCAGCTTTAGCAGCATCTGAATTTTCTAAGGCTATTTGATATAATTTTTGAGCTTCTCGCGCTATCCCTTTTATCTTTTCTTTTTTCTCCATAAACCCCATATCTATAATTTTTTTAAGCTTTTCCTTTTTCTGAACAACCTTCTTCTCTTTTTTTTCATTGACTTTTTCCGTTATCTTCCCCAACTCTTTCTCCCCCACATCCCCCGTCCCGCGCCCCACATCCAACGTCCCGCGTTCTTCCACCACAGCTTCTATGGGAATCTTAGCGTTTAAAGATTCTCTCCCCTTAGGAAGAGGATACAATAACAGCCCCTTCATAAGATTTTTCGCTTCTTGATCAAAGCTTTTCGAGCCTGAACTCTCCACTACTTTTATCATCCGTATTCCACCGTCAGCTCGAATATTAATATCCAAAACCGCGCGATACTGTCCCGCGGGAAGCTCTGTGTTGGGAAACTGTCTGCTTTGAATAGCTGTTGATATTCCCTGAGATAATGCCGCCATATAAGCTGTAATCTCGCTTTCCGCGAGGGAATAAACAGCCGAGACAGGCAGAAACACCCCTATAGTAATAACAAAAACAATAAACAGAATTTTATTTCTCATTTTATACACTATGACTCAAGCTAAAGAAAAATACCTTGTTTGGCCTTCATGGTCAGAAAGCCTAATCATATTCCTATCTTGAAGTTCCTTTAAGTCGCGGGCAGCTGTTGCTTTAGAGATACTGAATTTATCCATATACTCTTTTCGAGTAATTTTATTATTATTTTTTAAGTATTCCAGAATTTCTTTCTGACGATCACTGATTTCCCCTTTTATTTCTAGAGGTTCCTTTTCTTTCTGCTGTATTCCTCTCTCCTCTTTTTTTTCTCCTTCCCCCCTTTCCTCTCCCTGCTTCCCACCAGCATCCAGGATCAAGGATCCAGCATCCTCCCCCTCATCCTTCATCTCTCCTCCTTCATCCCCCGCTTCTTTTTGCTCTTGCTTCGCTTTTAGTTGTTCTTCCAAACTCCTGTTTTTATCATTTGCTTCTTTTATTCGTGCTTCATACTGTTCTATTTTCTTGGTTAATTCTTCTACTGCTGATTCATCTTGGGGCGGTTTTGATAATTCGTTGATTTGAGCTTCATAATTCTGTATTTTTTGGTTTTTAGCTTTAAGCTCTTCTTTAATACAGCCTATCTCAGCTTCATTGTTTTGAATTTTATCCTCTAAAAAGCTTTGTTCTTTTAAAAAAGACTCTTTTTCTTCATTTAACGCGTTTTCTATCTTATTGGTTTTTTCCGCGTTAAATTTCAATTTATCTATAGCCTGGCGTAATTCCTGATCCTTGTTTTGTATTTGACTTTGTAACGCGTTAATTTGATTCTGCAGCGCCTTGTTTTTAGCTTCAGATAAAATCTTTTCAGCAGTCAAATCCTGTATTTGGTTTTGCAAACTACTTATGGTTTTTGTAAAATTATTTATTTTTTCTTCTTTTTGGCTCAAGGGCTGTTCTAAGCCTTGAGGCTTAGCCTGCCCTTTCCGCTCTTCAGAAAAAAAAAGATGATAGAGCACAAAAATTATGCCGCCGCTAATTAAAATTATAAGAAAAAATAATAAATTCATCCTTATATTAAATAGTAATTAAAAAACTCCCTTTTTATTATATCATCTTTATTCTTATAATTTAAAAATTTTTTACTAAAAAATCCAAAAAAAATCTAAAACGAATTGCCCAATAAATTGGGCAATTACAATATATTGTGTGTATTTGCGCAACATAAACAATTACGACACAGTCTGTTCGCGGAAATAACAAGAAATGCCATTTCGCACCAGCGCCATATTTTATTTACGAACATCTAAAGCATCTTGCGATAATGCTTATTCCTGCCGGCGTTTGGCGAAAAATATTTTACCTACATCTTCAGCAGCAAGATAAATAGAGGGCACAATAAAAAGAGTTAGAATGGTAGCCGCGGACATTCCGCTAACCACAGTTATAGCTAACGGCCTCCATAACGAAGCAGTTCCCCCTTTTTGAAGCATCAAGGGAGTCATGGTCAGGATCGTAGTTAAGCTGGTCATAAGAATCGGCCTTAGGCGCCATAAAGCCGCGTCCCGCACTGCTTCTGAAGCTGAAAGTTTTTCTCCTCTTAATTCCTTATAAGCTCCTGTTCCCCTAAGGCGATTAATACAATCTATTAAAATAATTGCGTTATTAACCGCTATGCCTATAAGAATTACCGCGCCGATATAAACCCCTAAACTTATAGGCTCATTACTGGCGCGCAAAGCAAAGCTCACCCCTACCATTGCCATAGGCACTGAGCACAAAACTATAAACGGCTGGGTCCAGGACTCAAACACCGAAGCTAAAACCATAAATACTAAAAGCAAAGCCAAAAGTATAGCTTGAGTTAATTCCCGCTGATTCCTCAACATCTTGTCGTAATCGCCGCCAAACCCATAATAATGATCTTTAGGAAAATCTAAATTAAAAAGAGCTTTATCCACTAATTCCGCTGATTCGCTTAAAGATATTTTGCCGGTCTCAGCGCTGACTTGAACCATTCTTTCCTTATTCTTGCGCCAAATTTCCGCTGGGCCCACGCCGGCTTTTATATCCGCTACTTGTTGTAAATACACAAAGCTATTATTGGCCCCTTTCAAAGATATATTATAGATATCATTAAGCGTATCTCGAAATTCCTTTTCTAAACGGGCTATAGTATCTACCTCCCGCAAAGCGCCGGAATCAATATTTTCTTTACCTCCCACAGCAAAAGAAAGTTCTTTTAAATCCTGATGAAAGGCTTTGCTTCCATATTCTTCAATAGTAGGCAGCCTGGATTTTCGGGAAATATCAGATTTTAACATAATATTATCTGAAGAAGAATGAAATCGAGTAGCGATTAACCCTCTCATCTTAGCATGTAAAGTATTAGAAACATCAGCGACTGTAAGCCCTTGAATAGCCAGCCTATTGCGGTCAAAAAAGATATGAATTTCCGGCCGGCCCTGCCTCATCCGCAGTTTCACATCTTTAAATCCTTCAATACCTTTTATTCGGCCGCCTACTTTATGAGCCAAGTCTTTGATGGTATCATAATTGGGGCCGAAAATTTCTATCATTATTTCTTTACGGCCTACAGCCTCAGGCTGTTGTGAATAAATAAACGCCGGGTCCATTCCTTCAGTTTTTTGACGAATTTCTTCGATAACTTCATCCATGCCGCGGTCAGTTTTTTCATAAGCTTTTAATTCTACATATATTTGCGAAGACCAGCCCTTAATCCGGGAAGTGTGGTCTTTTATTTCCGGTATATTGCTTAAGATAGCTTCTACTTTTTTAACCACCTCATTAGAAACTTCTATCTTTGTTCCTGAAGGCATTTGAACATACACTGTAAATCTATTTTGTTCGGCAGCCCCGATAAATTCCCGCCCCAAATCTGAAACCCGGGCAAAGCCGAATATCAATAAAATAATTGTAGCCGCGATAAAAAAATACCTTTTTTTTATCACAAAATCCAGGCTGTTTTGGTAAAGATTTTCTATAGTTACGGCGGCAATAATTTTCTTAATTAATTCCCGCCCTGGCGAAACAGGCTGGACGGTTTGCGGGGTTAAGGTTTCTTCTTGCTCTTCTTCTGCTTCATCTTTTGTCTTTGTAGAAATGCGCGAAGCTAATAAAGGGACTAAAGTAAAAGCAAAAAATAAAGAAGCGCACAAAGCAAAAACTACGGTTAAAGCTAAGCCGCTATAAAGGCGCTGAATTTCTTTATTAACAAAGAACAAAGGCACAAACACCGCTATAGTGGTAAGAGTAGAAGCGGTTATAGCAATTAAAACTTCTCCGGCGCCCTGCTCAGCGGTTATCTTTAAAAACTCCGGGCTTACCTTAGTGGTATTTTTAAGAAAAGACTCTCTTTTCTTAAAAATATTTTCTAAAACTACTATAGAACTATCTACTAATATTCCTATACCTAAAGCAATACCGCTTAAAGTTACCACATTGATACTAATGTTGCTGAGATACATTAAAGAAAAAGCGGTAATGATTGAGAAAGGAATAGTTAGGGCAACAATCATAATATACTTAAAGTTACGCAAAAATATCCACAAAACAATTAGAGTTAAAATAGCGCCTATGCATAAAGCTTTGCGCACTGTGCTGATTGCCTGATTAATATATTCAGCGTGATTAAAATAAGGACGGATATTTATATCTTCAGGCAATTCTTTGGCCAGCTTATCAATTTCTTCTTGGACATTCTTCACCACTTTTATGGTGTTAGCTCCTGAAGATTTCTGCACATATAATGATATAGACGGCTGAGAATTAACCCTGGCTAAAGCCATAGGATCTAAATAAGAAACTTCTATCTTAGCTATGTCCTCCATTCTAACAATATGAGAACTCCCCTCAGGATTAATAGGTAAACTTTTTATATCTTCTAAAGAACTAAATTGGCCCACGGTCCTAACCAAATAAGTAGTTGATCCTCCCCTCTTAATATCTCCGGCAATCAAATTTAAATTATTCACATTCAAAGTCCGGACTACATCGTCAATAGCCAGGCCTTGGCCTCTTAAAGCGATTTCATCTACCTCTACAAATATCTTTTCTTCCCGTCCGCCTCCTACTTCTACCTTAGCTACCCCCTCAATCCGCGAGAACCTATTTTTCATCCTATCTTCAGCTACTTTGCGTAATTCTTCCACGCTTCGTATCTGGCTAGTTACTCCTAAAATTACTACCGGAACTTGTGAATACTCATATTTAGCTATAACCGGCCGTTCTACTTCTTCAGGCAGCTGGTCTTGGACTTGAGCATATTGTTCCCGGACTTCAACCACAACATAATCTAAATTAATTTCCGGCTTAAAATAAAGGACAATCCGGCATTCTCCTTCTTCAGATATAGTAATAATATCTTCTAACCCGTCTATCTCGGCTAAAACATTTTCTAAAGGTTTAGCAATTCTATCTTCAATTTCCTGAGAGCTTATACCTCCTCTAACCCGAAGATTTATAGATATATTTCCAATTTCTACGTTAGGCTGTAACTCCACTGGAAGGCGGAACAAAGCAATGCCTCCCAAAAGGAGAAAAACAAAAAATACCATAGAAATGGCGACTGGCCGGCGGATTGATAATTTAGGAAGGTTCATACTTGTTTACGAAATCGGGAAATTGCTTGGAAAATAGAATAATATAATACCGGTATAAACAATAAAGTAAGAAAGGTAGACGAAAGCAAACCTCCGATAACTGTCACTGCCATAGGTGAACGTAATTCCGCTCCCTCTCCTATTCCTAAGGCAAGAGGCAGCATACCTAAAACTGTGGTAAAAGTAGTCATTAGAATCGGGCGCAGGCGCAGGCGGCTAGCAGTTAAAACAGCTTCTTTAAGGGCTGTCCCTTGTTTTCTTAAATAATTCATAGAAGCCACTAAAACAATTCCGTTATTTACTACTATCCCTCCTAACATAATAGCTCCTAAGAGAGCTACTATATTTAAAGAAGTTCCGGTTAATTTTAAAGCTAAACTTACTCCAATAACTGAAACCGGAACAGTAAACAAAATAACAAACGGCTGCCATAAAGATTCAAACTGAGCAGCCATAATCATATATATTAAAAGCACCGCTAAAAGAAAAGCAAACCTCATATTACCGAAAGATTCCCTCATTCTTAAACTTTCTCCGGATATACCCACTGAATACCCTAAAGGAATTTTTATTTTTTCAATTATTTCATTTAGCTCTTTACTAACTTCGCTAATTTTACGGCCGAAAAGATTAGCGCTAACTGTAAGAGTTCTTCTCTGATCAATTCTTTTAATTTCTGTAGGGCCTCTTCCTTTAGCAATACGGGCAACCTGGAACAAAGGAACCATGTTATTTTTATACCCGGTCCTAAGGGCTAAACTTCTTATTTTAGCGGCGTCTCTTCTGTCTTCTTCTCTTAAGCGCACCCTTATATCTATGGGGTGCGAAATATCTTTTTTAAATTTAGTAAACACTCTTCCCTTTACTGCTGTATGCGCGGTAAGAGCTATGTCTTGAGCTGATAAGCCTTGCAAAGAAGCTTGCTCTTTACGAATATAAATTTTAGTTTCCGGCGAAGAAGGCACCCTATCATCTTCTATGCTATAAACTCCTTTAATAAGGTTAATTTCCTGTTTTAATTTATCAGCAATCTCTCCCATTTCAAAAAGGCCTTCTCCTTTGACTTCTATTTGTATAGGTTTATCTTCCAAAGCTTCCTTTAAAACGCTTTCCTCGGGAATATATTCTAATTCGGCTTTTACCAGGCCTATTTTACTGTTAATAACTCTCAATTCTTGAATAATGTCTTGGGTGGAGCGCCTTTGACTAATCCTTTTTTTTCTTAATTCTTTATAAGAATAAAGTTTCACCATAATCTCAGATTCATAGGCAGCTAAAGTTTGTACTGCTTTTTCCGCGGGGTTATCCTCATCTGAACCAACCTTGACGCTTACTTCTTTAACTTCAGGCATATCTTTTAACAGCACCCTTTCGATATCGCGAACAGCCAAATCAGTAGTTTCTAAACTCGTTCCCGGCTCCATAGTAAGTTTTATGGTAAACTGCCTGCGGTCAATCCGAGGCATAAATTCTCGAGGAATAAACTTTAATATCCCCAAACTAACTAAAAATATTCCGGCGATAATACCCACTAATAAAACTTTTTTATTTAAAATTTTAGCTAAAATTTTCTGATAATAATTATCCAGTTTATTAAAGATCTCTCCTGGATTTTGGCCTTTTCCCGTGCTCTTCTTATCTTTACCTAAAGAAGAAAGCATCGGCACTAAAGCCAGCGCTACCAGTAAAGAAGATAGCAAAGAAAAAGAAACAGTAAAAGCTAACTGCTTAAAGAGCTGCCCGGCAATACCGCTAAGAAACATCATCGGAAAAAATACACATACAGTAGTGAGCGTAGAGGAAATAATCGCCCCTCTCATCTGCCCGCCGGCTTGAGCCGTCAACAATTGATTTTCCCGATAAGAAAGTACTGCTCCGCTTTTTTGTTGTTCCTGACGCTCGCGAAAAATATTCTCCAGCACAACAATAGAGTTATCCACCAGCATTCCTATGCCTAAAGCTAAGCCGCCCAAAGAAATCATATTCAAGGTGATATTCCTGGTAAACATCAAAGTAAACACGCCCATAATAGAAATAGGTAT
>JBDRIY010000028.1:0-12411 GCA_043815445.1 Candidatus Omnitrophota bacterium | reverse complement strand
GCCGTGTCATAATGTAGTTGCCTGATTTATCAGGCACAATATGGCTGCCCAATAAATTGGGCAACTACAATACATTGTGTATGATTGCGCAGCATAAACAATCGCGACACAGTCTGATTGCTTATTTAGTGAACTTTAATTGTTATTTAGATAGAAAAAGCCTGAATCTATTGCTTTTATCTATCAATAAATTCAGGCTGATTATATTAATTTGCTCTATTTTTAGCTTTTTTTGCGGCTTTTAGATCTTTTCTAAGGCTGAAGCTTGAATCCAGCCGGATTTTTTGTCAGCCCTTCTGACTTTATACCATTGGCTTTTTGAAGAAATAATTGAAACTTTTATGCCTTCATAGAGGCTAAAATGAGTAACAGCTTTATCAAGAGGCTCAAACTTAGCTTCAACTTTTTCTTGAATAACTACCGCTTGTGTTTTAAGAAATGCTATTCTCTCAAATAATGACACCGCGCTAACCGAGAGAAATAACCCTAAAACAATTAAGATATAAGTAATTTTTACTTTAGAAACTTTAAAAATAATGCCTAGAGCCATAAGTAGAATTAAGGATATATAAAGGTAAAACAAAAGTAAAGCTATTCCGTCAACAGTCCACTGGTTAAAAAAAGAATTCTTTAATCTTATAACCCATATCTCCTTAGGCTCTCCCCCGGGGCCTTTTATTAAAGACTTCGCGTACTTATAATTTGATTGTAACCCCCTGTCTCGAGGAATAAGCCTGTTTGCCCTTTCATAATTTAAAATTGCTTTTCCTAACTGGCCCTGTTTAAGATAACAATTGCCTAAATTATAATAAATATTTCCGCTTTCAAGGCCTCTGTCTATTATATTTTCATATTCAGTAATTGCCTTATCATATTCAGTTTGTTCGTAAAACTTATTAGCTTTACTAAATACACTCTCTAAAGGCTGGTTTTCTTGGGCAAAACAGTTAAACCCCGCGAGATAAGAAATAAATAATAAAATAATTCCTATTTTTTTCATAATATTGTTTTTTGCCTTTGTAAATAATCGATAATTTCTTCCAATCTTTTGAGAGAACTTTCCATTTTACTTTTGTTGAATTCAGAAGGAGCGTATCTGGCCGCGTCACAATCTTTAAACAGCTCCTCTATTTTAAATAAAGTGTTCTTTTCAATACCTTTTGACTTAAGCACTTCATCTACTACCTCTATAGTAATGCCGGCGGCGGAAAGATGGAATTTTCCCCCTAAATAATCCTGCAAAGTTTTAAAAATACTGTTATAAAATTCAGCTGGTTTTTCTTGGCTTAAAAACTGTTGAGTAGTTTTAATGCCGGCTTTTGCTTTTTTAGGCGCTCTGAGCCTGCGGGCGTATTGCACATCCGTTCTGATCTTCTCATATTTCTTGTAGCTGATTAAAAAAGATAAAAAAAGAATCAAAGGCAGAGCCTGAAACCATAAAAATACCTCATTTTTATAAAGGTAATCTCCTATTCTCCTTAACTTACCGGCTGATTCCTTGATATAAATTATACCTTCGCCTAATTGTTCTTGCTTAAGAGTTTTCTCCGGCATATTCGCGTATTCTACGATTGTTAATTCTTCTTCTTTGCCTAAAGCAAAAACATTTATCATGAAAGGCCCTCTGGTGATAGTTTGATACTCTCCTTTTTCAGGATTAAAAAAGCTAAAACTAACTGTAGGAGTTTGACTAATCTTATCATCTTGAGGTATAAGTATCTGTTCAAACACCTTAACGCCATTTTCTGTTTTTGTTTGAGGTTCATATACCTTAAAACCTTCCTTGTTATTAATCTCCGGCGCGGCCACAGTATCGAAATTACCTTTACCGGAAATTACCATTTTTAAAGTAATGGGATCACCGGCTTGGACTTGCTTTGGCCCAGCGCTAGCCTTAAATTCGAAATTTCCAACCGCGCCGTTAAAACTTTCCGGCCGGCTATTTTGAGGCAGAGCCATAACAGTTATAGAGACGGGAGCGGATTTTAAGCTTAAAGGGTGGGATTCATATCTTCCAAAAAAATCTTTAAAAATATCTTGGCCAAAAAAATCTTCAAAAGAAGAAGACTGCCTCCCCTGCTGTTTTCTGATTACACAATTACACTTGATTTCCGCCGGGCCTAAAATAAATTCTCCCGGCCTTATTCCAAAAATATTTGTTTCAAATTGAACAACATCATAAGGGATCCCGCTTAAAATCTCACGGCGTTGGCGAGGTTGTTCAATTTTTTCCGCTGAAAACCCCTCATAGTCAAATTGAGGAAACTGAACATCTCTTATGGAAAGTCCGTTTATATACAACTTTATAGTAACCGGCACAAGCTCATTTAAATAAACTTTTGTTTTTTCTACCTCCATTGTCATGAAAATTCTATCTTCTAAACCAGCTTCAGCTCCAGCTGAAGCTGGCGGTTGGTAACCTGGAACCGCCGGCCCGGCTATAACTTCAATAGTTATCGGCTTTGAACTGTAAGTTTTCCCCTTATAATCAACTGAAAACGGCCCCAGAGTAAAAATTCCTTTTTTAAGAACAAGAAGGGTATAATTATGAGTTATAGACTTGTTGACCTTGCCGCCAACTATAGACATCATAGTAGAAGGGCCTGAATATTGCCACTGAAACCACTCTGTTTCAGGAAGTTTGGGAAAAGGAATATCCTGGGTATTATGAAAAGCAAAGCTTAGCTTAATACTCTGGCCTAAAGATACTTTAGAATTATTTACAGTTGCTTCAAAAGCTATATCTTGGGCCTGGCATAAATTAAAAAAACTTAGCCCTAAAAACATGATTGCGACAAAAACTATTTTTCTCTTTATACTATCCGCGCTCATCTGTGTTTCCCTATCTGTGATAATCTGTGCCTTACCAATCTTTAAGTACTCCCGGATAATCCATCTTTTTTTGAAAATTAATTTTTTTATCACCGGATTCTTCTTCCTGCCTATATCCTTCAAGCAAAAGCAAAGCCTGTTCCTTAGACATTTGGCCTATTTCTTCTTTTACCCCTTGTTTGTCTTTTTCTTCGCCACCCTGTTCCCCTTCCCCTTTTTCTTCCTCTTCCCTTCCCTCTTCGTCCTTCATCCCTCGTCCCTCATCCTTCGTCTCTTCCTCACTTCCCCCTTCGTCCTTCATCCCTCGTCCCTCATCCTTTGTCTCTTCCCCTTCCTCCTGCTGTTCTCCTTCCTGGGATTGCTGCTGCTGGAGTTTTGCTTCAAGCTCTTCTATTTTCTTTTGGACAAATTCATAGTTAGCTTTGGCGTCATCATCTTCTTTATCAAGCTCTGCTGCCATTTGATAGTAATCAAGAGACTCTTTAAGAAGCGAAATCGCCCCCTCTAGATTGCTATCCTCAATCTGTTCAGCTTGTTTATACTTAGCATTTCCTATATTATAGTTTGTTTTAGTTTCTAATGTTACATCTTCTGTTGCCAAAGATTTTGCGAATGAATCTATGGCTTCCGGGAATTTTCCCTTTTTGTAGTATGCTGTTCCTAGGTCAAAGTTAACTATATCCGACTCAGGCAAGGCTTCCCGCGCTTTCTCGTATTCTTTAAGCGCTTGTTCAAACTCCTCCTGCTTATATAATTTATTCCCTCGCCTGATAGCGCCTGACGCTGAAGCCGCGAGCGCCGGATAGCTATAGATAACAGCGCCAATAATTATTATACACAATACTTTCTTCATACAAAAATTATTTCAACAATCTTTTCCCAATCTGTATAATCTTTTCTCCTAATCTGTGTAATCATTCTTTTTTCTTTCGCTAATATAAGGCTCTATAAGCAAAATTAAAAACGCGATCAGCAAAAATACTTGAAACCTTTCCTCATAGCGTTTTCGCATTTTGCCTTCAAATTCTTTCTTCTCCATCTTAGAAAGCCTTTGCTCATAAACCGTATCCAGCCCAAATTCAAAAGCAGTTGCTTTTACATAGCCCCCTTGGGTAGCTAAAGCTATTTTCTTAAGCGAGGCTTCATCTAAACGGGACTTTATAAAATTTTCTTGTTTATCTTTTAAAAACGACATTCTCCCCTGCTCATCTCTAACCGGTATAAGCTCACCTTCTTTAGTACCTATGCCTATACAGAATATTTTAATGCCTTGCTTTTTAGCTTCCTCAGCTGACTCGAGAACATCCCCATCATGATCTTCACCATCAGTTATTAAAACTAATACTTTGTATTTTTTTAGCCCTCCTTCATAGCTTTTTATCGCCTCTTTTATAGCACTGGATATAGAAGTTCCACCCTTAGGAATAGAATCTGTGTCAAGTTCATCCAAAGAAAGCATAAACCCGTTATAGTCAACGGTTAAGGGACATTGTAAAAACGCGGTTCCTGAAAAAGCTATTAAGCCGATTCTATCACCTCTTAATTTTTTTATTAAATCCTTAACTGCTAATTTTGAACGTTGGAGCCTATTGGGCCGGACATCTTCAGCCAGCATACTTTTAGAAGTGTCTATAGCAATTATTATATCTAAGCCTCTTCTTCGAACCTGTTCCCATTGAAACCCCCACTGCGGCCGCATAAAGGCAAAAAAACAAAGAATAACCGCTAAAACAACTAAATAAATCTTTAGTTTACGCTTTTGAATATCCAATGAAGCTGAAAGCTCCTTTAAAAGTTCTTTTTGAGCAAAATTTTCTGTTATCTTCTTCCTCCGGCTATATGCCGCAAGGTAAAAAACAACCAGCCCAGCTGCCAGCCAAAATAAATGTCCTGCTTGTAAATTCACGAATTTCATAATTAAGGAAGCTTGCGCAAAATAGTATTACTTAAAATAATCTCTAAAAATAATAAGAATACTGCCGGAATTAAAAAAATTGGGAATAGCTCTTTATAGTCTGAATATCCTTTTTCTTCAACTGATGTTTTTTCCAGCTTATCTATTTCCTGATAAATCTTTTTTAAAGATTCAGTATCAGTTGCCCGATAATACTTAGCTTCGGTTTTAAGAGCTATTTCTTTGAGAGTATCTTCATCAATCTCTGTCTCAACCTGCCTATAAACAACATTTCCAAAAGGATTTCTCATCGGGTAAGGGGCTAAGCCTTTTGTACCTACTCCAATAGTATAAACTTTTATTCCTAAAGCTTGAGCTGCCTCAGCAGATATTTTAGGAGAAATCTGGCCGGCGTTATTGACTCCGTCGGTAAGAAGAATTATAACTTTTCCCTTAGCTTTAGTATTTTTAAGCCGGTTTAAGCTTGAAGCTATTCCTAAGCCAATAGCTGTGCCGTCTTCCATCATACCGATTTCAACCCGTTCTAAGTTTTTAAAAAGCCAGCCATAATCAAGAGTAAGCGGACAAACTGTATAAGCTCTGCCGGCAAAAGCTACTAATCCTATGCGGTCATTTTTTCTCATCTTTATAAAATCCTTAACTACCTCTTTTACTGCTTCAAGCCGGTTTGCCCTTTTGTTTTTAAGTTTAAAATCCTCAGCAAGCATACTTCCCGAAGCATCCACTGCTAAAACTATATCTACTCCTTCAGTTTGTATTTTACTTTCTTCTATTGGTGATTGCGGCCGAGACAAGGCGAGTAATATTAAAACTGCGGCGGCTGCTCTGAAAAATATAAGGTTGCGGCTTAATTTAACCTTTAAAGAAGATTTAAAAATATTTAAAAACTCCTGAGAAGAAAACCGCAAACTAGCGCCTTTGCCCCTTCCGCGGCTGTAAATAAGCGCAAAAACAACAACTGGTAACAATAATAAAATTAGAGGATTTCTGAAAATCATTATTTTATTGTAGCTACGTCGAACGGTTTACGGTTGCGTAGCTGGAAACGTCCATCGTTGAACGTTGAACGTATTTTTTAAACGCAACCGATAGGCGTATTCCGTTTCGAGCTACGCAACCCTTCAACGTATAACGATATAATCAATTCTCGTGCATAACAGCCTTAGTCTGCTCTATAAGATTCTCCGCCGACTCAAAACTAGCCTTTATCTCATCCTCCGACGGCCCATATTTAGCGAATTTTACTAAATCACAATGCGAGAGAAATTCCTCTAAGAGTTTTTTTTGCTCTTGAGTAAGAAAATCAGCTCCTTTAGCTTGTTCTAAAAACTCTTCAGTAGTCATTTCCGGAGCCTTTAAGCTAAATCTATTTTCTAAATAATACCTGACAATAAACGAAAGTTCTTCGTAGAACTCTTTAATCTTTCCCTTAGCTATATAATCTTTTCGCTTAAGCGCCTCTAAAGCCTCCAAAGCTATTTCATGAGCCGGCTTAGGAGGAATAGCTTCTATTTTTTCCTTTCTTTTCTTAAGAAAATATAATATTCCGAAAACTATAGCAGCAATTAAAAGCAGCGCGGCTAAAAAAATAAAAAGAAAAGTAAGGCTGCTATGTAAGCTGAGCGGGCCCTTAATATCAATAATATCTGTTATTACCGCTGTTTTATCTTCCATAAGAAAACCTTACTTAGTTTAATAATCCTTGATTTATACTTTATACTCTACGCCCCCTGCCCTATGCGCTTTGCGCTAGTGAAGCTTTCTTTCTCTCATTTTAAAAAAAGTAAACAGGCTTTTAGCGTAAGGAATATCAGTGCGAATGTCTATATGGCCGACGCCTATGGAACGAAAAAGCTTTTTTCTTTGATCAAATTTACGAATAGCATTTTGATTAAACTCTTTTCTGAATTTAAGGCTGGAAGTATCCACAAAAAAACTTTTTTTGCTTTCCGGGTCGTTAAACGCTGCCAAGCCTATATTAGGAAGATTGATTTCATGGGGGTCGGTTATTGTTATAGCTGTAATATCGTGACGTTTGTTGGAGATAGATAAAGGCTTTTTAAAATCAGAAGCGTAAAAATCAGAAATTATAAAGGTTACGGTTTTACGGGTAGTAACTCTATTTAAGTATTCAATAGCTTTAGCTATATCCGTGCCTTCTCCTTGAGGTTTAAAATACAAAGCCTCCCTTACTACTCTTAAAACATTGCTTAAACCTTTTCCGGGCGGAATAAATTTTTCTATTCTATCGCTAAAAGCTATCAGCCCTACTTTATCGTTATTTTTAACCGCGGAAAAAGCTAAAACAGCGCAAATTTCAGCGGCAAGCTGGCTTTTAAACTGCTGAACAGTTCCAAAATAAGAAGAGGCTGACATATCCAAAACCAGCATAACTGTCAGCTCCCTTTCCTCTACAAATTTTTTAACAAAAGGGCGCCCGGTCCGGGCAGTAACATTCCAGTCAATTGACCGGATTTCATCCCCGGGCTGATATTCTCTAACTTCGTCAAACTCCATGCCCCGGCCCTTAAACACACTCTGATACTGCCCGGAAAAAACATCAGTAACCATCCGAGAAGTAGTTATCTGAATCCTGCGGACTTTTTGAAGAATTTCTTTAGGTATCATAACTTATGCATAGGGCATAGCGCATAGCACAAAGTACTAATTGCCAATTTTCTAAATCTTCAAAACAAAATTTACTCATCCCCCTCCACCCCATACTCTATGCGCCATGCTCTATGCGCTATGCGCTTTGCCTTTCAGGGGACTTCGATTTCTTCAAATATTCTTTTAATAATATCGTCTGAGGTTTTTTCTTCGGCTTCAGCTTCGTAGCTTATGATTATTCTATGGCGGAGTATATCCGGGCCTATGGATTTAATATCTTGAGGGGTAACATAGCCGCGGCCTTTAATAAAAGCGTAAGCTTTAGCGGCAACAGTTAAATAAATGGAAGCCCTGGGCGAGGCGCCATATTGAATAAGGCTTGCCAGCTCTTCTAACTTATAATCTTGAGGTTTTCGAGTGGCAAAAATAATATCTAAAATATATTTTTCTATTTTTTCATCCATATAAACTTCATCAACCACGCTTCTGGCTTTTATAATATCTTCAGGGCTGACTACGCTTTGGACATCAATTTTCTTATTAGTAAAACTCATTCGTTTTAGAATTTCCCGCTCCTCCTCCATATTAGGATAAGTTATATTTATTTTAAGCATAAAGCGGTCAACTTGAGCTTCAGGCAAAGGATAAGTTCCTTCCTGCTCAATAGGGTTTTGAGTTGCCATAACTAAAAAGGGATCGTCTAATTTAAAAGTATTTTCGCTAATAGTAATCTGACGCTCCTGCATAGCCTCTAATAAAGCGCTTTGAACTTTTGCCGGAGCCCGGTTTATTTCATCAGCAAGAATAATATTGGCAAATATCGGGCCTTTTTTAGTAGTAAAATTACCGTCTTTAGGATTATAAATTAAAGTTCCAATAAGGTCAGCCGGGAGTAAATCAGGAGTAAACTGCAAACGCTGAAATTTAGTATTTATAAGCTGGGCAAAAGTTTTTATTGAAAGTGTTTTTGCCAGCCCCGGCACTCCTTCAACCAGCATATGCCCATTAGCCAGAATACCTACTAAAAGCCTTTCAATTAAATAATCCTGGCCAACTATAATCTTTTTAATCTCAGAAATTAAATTACTAACAAACGCGCTTTCTTGTTTCACTTTTTCATTTATAGCAGTTATCCCTTCACTCATCTCTTTCCTCCTTTTGAGATTGCTTCGTCCGCCTGAAGCGGACTCGCAATGACGTCTTTAATTATAAAAATTATATAACAGGCAGAAAATAAATCAAGGCCATTGTTAATATTGTAGGGGCAATTCGTGAATTGCCCCTACAATGAAAATTTTTGTTTCAAAAATTTTCTTATATCCTCCTCAATCAAATAAACACAAGGAATAACAATAAGCGTAAGCACCGTAGCAAACAACAACCCCCAGCTTATAGCCAAAGCCATAGGCTTTAAAAAAGGATCAAAGCCGCCTATGCCGTAAGCAACTGTTGAAAGCCCGCAAACAGTTGTAACCGTAGTAATAACAACCGGGCGAAGCCTCAAACTTCCAGCTTCTACTACTGCTTCTCTAATATGAGTTTCATTCTTACGTTTATTAATAAAATCAACTAAAACTATAGAATCATTAACCACAACCCCCATCAGCCCAATAAAACCCATTATACCTAAAAAGCTTAAAGGTTCCCCATGTAAAAGAAAAGCTATGATAAAACCGATTATGCCAAAAGGCATAGCCAGCATAACTATAAACGGCTGGATTAAAGAATTGAACTGGGTAGCAAGTATCAAAAATATAAGAAGCCCGGCAATCAAAAAGGCTCTGAAAAGGCTACTCACTGATTTAGCAGTTTCCTCAGCTTCTCCACTAAATCTTAAGGAATAACCGGGATATTTTTGAGCTATATCTTTAAAATTAACGTTAATTAAATCCTTAGCTTGCATAGAAGTCATTTTCTTATTATCCACATCGCCGGTAATAGAAATAAATCTTTTACCGTCAAGATGGCTGATAGCCCTTAAACTTCTGGTAGATACTTGTTTAGCCACTCGAGACAAAGGAATAAGATTATTAAACTTGTTGGCAATAACAATCTTATCAAAAACAGCAAAATCATTCCTTTGGGCCTGAGGCGCCCTTACTAAAACTTTAATTTCTTTTTCCGCTGTTTCCCGTTTTATGGTTGTAGCAACAACTCCTGAAAAAGAAGCTCTGACAGCAAAAGCGATTTGAGAATTAGACAAAAAAACTTTTTGAGCTTCCTGCTCATCAATAATTATATTTATCTCCTGGGCCCCTAAATTATAACTATCTGAAAAATCCTTAATCCCTTCCTGCTGAGAAAAATATTCTTTTATCTGCTTAACAATATTCCTAATAATATCAAAATCTTCTCCTCGAACCCTTATATCAATAGCCCTGCCTACCGGCGGGCCTTCTTTAAACTCTTGAAAAGAAAGTTTGACTACCCCCTGTGGTTCTAACTGCTTATATATTTCATCAAGCTTAGGCCTCATTATTTCTATAATTTGAGCCGCGCTTTTATCCCGTTTAGCTGAAGGAGTAAGGTAAGCGTTTATTTGAGCAAAATTACTTCCCTGCTTAGCATTAGGGTCATAGCCTCTTTCTTCCCCAATATTGCCTATTGTGGTCTCATAAGTATCCAAATATTCGGCCGGAAGTTTATCTACCAGTTCTTCAACCGGCCTAATTAATTTATTAGTTTGCTCTAATGCTGTTCCGGCAGAAGCTTCCAACCTTATAGAAAACTGCTCAACTCCTTTTGCTGAGAATAACACAAAGGGCATAAAAAGCTTAGCCGCTATTAAGGTAAGCAGCAAAATCGCAAAAACTCCCCCCACAACATGATAAGGATATTTTAAGGATTTTTTAAGAACTTTTATATAATTATCATGGAGCCATTTAAACCATTTTTTTTCCTTTCGGGTATACTTGCCTTTTTTAAACTTCATAAAATCAGCTAAGTGCGAAGGCAAAATAATAAAAGCTTCAACCAAAGAAGCTAAAAGAGCGATAATAACTATATAAGGAATATGCTTAACAAAGTCTCCTAAAAGGCCTTCCATAAGCATAAGCGGCGAAAAAGCAACTATAGTGGTTATTACTGTTGTAAGCACCGGCCTGGCTACTTCATTAGTCCCATTCACGGCAGCCACTCGAGGAGAAAGTCCGTTTTCCATATGACGATAAACATTTTCAGAGATAATTATCCCATCATCCACAACCATGCCTAAAACCGTTATAAGCCCAAACATAGTAATAAGATTTATGGTCAACCCCAGGCAACTCATAGCCCAAAAAGTAGCACACATAGCTATGGGAATACCCGCGGCAGTCATTATAGCCGGAACCGGCGGTAAAAATAAAAACAGCATAAAAACAATAACAACCGCTCCGATTAATCCGTTTGATTTTAATACCTTAAGCCTTCTTTTGACATAATAAGACATATCGTAGAAAGTTGAAATTTTCAATTCAGCCGGATATTTCTCCTTCATTTCTCCGATAGTTTTATGCACCTTGTCTACTATTTTTATTATGTCGCCTTTCTCTCTTTTAATTACTGTAAGAATTATCGCCCGCATCCCCCATGATTTGTTCATAACAACTTCATCGCTAAAAGTATACCGGACATCCGCTATATCTTTCACTTTGATCCAATTGCCTAAATCATTAGCCCGGATAATTGTATTTTCTATGTCTTCTTTTGTCTTTAATTCTCCTTTTACTTTGACCGAAAACTCTTTACCGTCAGCTTCAAGCTTGCCTCCGGGAGAATCAACGTTTTGTTCGTTCAAAGCCCTGGCTAACTCCGTAAAAGATATATGAAAATCAACCATTCTATCTATATCCGGTTCAACCCAAAACTCTTCATCACGCCAGCCTTGCCTATTCACCGAAGAAACTCCCTCAATACCCTCTAAGGAATCTCTTAAATCATCAGCATACTTTCTCAGAGCAAACTCATCCATCTCTCCGCTAACAGCTATTTTAATAACCGGCATTTCTGAACTGGTAATTTCGGTAACCACCGGCCTTTCATCAACATCGTCAGGAAGGTTAGTAACTCTATCCACTGCTTTTTGAGTATCATTAACTACTTTTCGTAAATCTTTAATTCCCGGAATAACCCTGATAATTATCGTAGATATTCCATTGTTGGATGTAGAAATAATTTCATCTATGTTGCTGACTTCTTTCAACTCTTTTTCAATAGGGACTGTAACCAACCTTTCAACCTTAGCGGCTGAAGCTCCTCTCAAAGAAGTAGATACTGTTATCACGTTAAAAGACACATTAGGAAAAGCTTCCTTACGCAGATGGATTAAAGAAACTACTCCTGTTATAACAATAAAAATTGAAAATAAATTGACAAACAATGAATTTTTTACCGAAAACTCAGCAAATTTCATAGTTTGCCCTCCCAGTATTTATCCAGCAAAGTATTTTTATCCAGTTCAAGCCCGGCCAAGCTTACTCTATAATCATAAAGAACTTTAGCGTAAGAAAGGTTAGCTTTTAACAAATCATCGGCGTAGCTAATAATTAAATCCGAGCTGGAACGGCCCTGCTTAAGCCGTTTTTTTTCCTGGTTCAGTTTTTCTTCCTGCAATTGAACAATTTTAGAGGACATTTCAACTTTACTCTTTAATATATTAATCTCCTGAACACGATTATTTATTTCCTTTAAAATAACCCGCTCGGTTTTTTTCAAAGTTAACAAAAGCTGGGCTTTGGCTAAATTAACAGATTCAAAACCTGCTTTTGCCTCTCTATTTTCAAAGGGAATTTTAATACTGAACCCAAGATAAACCTCAGGATTATCTTCAGCTGATATATCCCGGAAAGACTCGCCTAAATTAGAGTCTAAACCATTTCTTAAATAAGATACTTCTAAATCTATTTGAGGCCATAAAGCATTGCGTTTTATGGCTATGCTTATCCCTTTAGCTTTAAGTTCGTTGTTAATTTTTTTATAATCTCTGCGGTTCTGAATTGATTCTTTTAAAGAAAAGGCCAGATCAACAAATGAAGGAGACAACTCTAACGAATCTAAAGGTTTAATGCTGATAG
>JBDRIY010000027.1:0-8221 GCA_043815445.1 Candidatus Omnitrophota bacterium | reverse complement strand
ATGCTGATAGTTAAATCTTCTTCATTAAGTAAAAATAACAGCTCATTTTTGGAAGTATTTTTTTTCAAGCGAGCCTCGAGCGCGTTATTCTCCCTTACTTTCATATTTGCTTCGGCAGCTATAAGATCTACATACTCAACTGTGCCCAGCTCATTTTTTTGCTTATAAATTTCAAAAAGCTTTTTTGCCTCCTCAAACATATTTTCAGTTATACGTGATTCTTCGTTTTTGAGAACAAAATCCCAGTAAGCTTGCTGAACATCGTAAAGAGCTTTTTCAATACTGTCTAATGACGTAATTTCAGAATTTTCTATATCAATTTTGGTAATTTTTATCTCTCCTCTATCAGCTATGCCAAAAAAGTTTTTGCCTAATTCCTGAACAATAGAAATTTTGCCTGAAGTTTCCCGAGCCGGCCTTAAAGTCACGGTTGAAGCGTTGGATTTAGTTTCCTCATTAACAGCGCCTATGGTTACAGTAGTTCCGCTGGAAAGTTTTTTTTCTAATTCAAGAGAATAAGACTTTTCCGTAGTTTCAGCTGCCGCTAAAGAAGATGCTGGTTTTGTTTTATCTTTATCGTAAGATATCTCAGCGTTGAGAAAAGTGTCAAAGATTGACTCTTGCGCGCCTAAATCTGTTCTTTTTATATAAGCGTCATATTTGACAATCTGAATATCTAGAGAATTTTCTAAAGCCAACCGGCTAACTTCATTTATAGAAAGCTCTTTAACTACTAAAGCCTGCTGTTCCAAAGAATACCCTAAGGTTCCGCTTAAAATAAAAAACGCTAAAACAAGCACTACTCTTTTTTTCTTCATTCCTCCCCTTGGTATAACCTTTAATTATACCTAAATCCGTGTAATTAAGGCATCCTACAGGATGTCCGATGATATTATATCTTTTAATTTCCTTAATATTTTTAAGTAATCCTGCCTTTCTTTTTCCGAAAGCCGGCTAAAGATCGAACCAATAAACTCTTTTCGTTTAGCGCTTACCTGATTAACGATTTTCTTACCTTTAGGAGTTACAACTATCCTGACTATCCGCCTATCAGCCTTATCATCTACTCTTTTAACCAGTTCTAAATTAAAAAGCCTCTGAACTATTCCGGTTGCCGCGGGAAGGCTTATATTAAAATCCTTAGCAATATCCTTCATCTTTACCCCGTTAGAAATCCGCGCCGCAGGCGCGGCAGGCATCTCCGATGACTTATTTCTAACGGGGTGAACCGAGCCTTTTTTAGTGATTAAATTCAAAGTTACAAACTGAGGAATCGTAATATGGCCTTTAGCTAAAGCATCAGTTTGCCTCAACACCCCCTTAAAAATATAAGGCATAAGCCCTAACACCTCTTCAGAGAAAGCTTGAATATTATTTTTGTTCATTTCATTGCCTCCATTTTAACAACATTAATAATTAACCACATTAACTATTAACCCGATTAAAGTATATAACATATCCTCACAAAAATCAAGAGATTCCTAAAAACATCAGAAATCTCTGATTACACCGATTAGGAATAGATTACACAGATTAAAAAAACCCTTACCCAGCTTAGAAAACTGAATAAGGGCCTAAATTCTTATAAAATATTAAATAACATTTACGGAATATAAAGGCATAACTAATATATTTTCATACTTTGAAAAATTTTCTAACGACAATCTTATCCCGTATTCAGGCTTACGCGATTTCAAAAATACTGCCATGCTCCTCATTCTACCGCCTTTGCCTGATTTAACCTCAACAGGAATTATCTTACCGCCTTTCTGAATAAGATAATCCACTTCAGCGGACGTTCCTTTTTTTTCATTATGCCAATAAAAAAGCTGCCCCCTTATTCTATTATTTCCAGATTTTATAAATTCATTGCCGACAAAAACCTCAGCAATACTGCCTTTATTTATCATATCAACATCTTCAGCAACTAGAATATCAGCATTATTTAATCCTAATATACAAAAATGGACACCTGTATCGAATGATATAACTTTAAATCTGTTACTCTTTATTTCAGCGCCCAAAGGTATTCCCCTGCCGGCTGTATGATACACCTTATACGCTAATCCAGCTTGTGTTAAAAGATCCAAAGCCTGCTTTAAAGTTCTGTGATCATGCCTGCTGTCTACATTAGAATATTTAAACTTATGCCCTGCTTGAATAGCGATAGACTTAAATACCTCATCTAATATTTGAACATTAACTCGTTTTTTATATTTGGCGAAGTCGTCTCTGAAAGATTCCAGCAAATCTCCTAACTTTTGCTGACAATTTAAAATATTTTTAGTTTTTACATACTCATCAACTACTCCAGGCAAACCTCCGATAAGATAAAATACCTTCAAGCGGTCAATTATCCTGCTATGAAAAACAGAATCTACATTTTTGCTGTTTTTCATATCAACAAGAGTCTCTTCTCCCAAAGCGCCTAAATATTCATCAAAAGACATAGGATACATAAAAAGGGATTGTATGCGTCCAACACCGTAAGAAGGCAATTCTGATAAGGCTATTTCCAAAAGTGAGCCAGCTGCTGCCACATGCAAATCAGGCATTTTTTCATAAAAAAACCGTAAAGAACTGAAGGCCTCCGGACATGCTTGTATCTCATCAAAAAACAATAACGTCTGCCCGGGAACAATGGGAATTGAGAAATATGCTGACAATTTCTCAGATAGATAAAGCGGGTTTAAAGATTCTTTAAATATAGTCCGGACAGCTCTATCTTCTTCAAAATTAACCTCTAAAAAATATCTGAAAGACTTGCCTAATGCCCTGACAGAAAAAGTCTTTCCAACTTGCCTTGCGCCTCTCAAAAGCAAAACTTTTCTTCCTTTTTGCTTTTTCCATTCGATCAAACTATGGTCAATGTTCCTTTTCATAGGTAAAATATAACATATAATGCACAAAAATCAAGGATAGATTCAGGTCTTTTTGCAGAAAAATCAACTATAGATTGCTGTATTTTTGCAATAAAATCGGTGTTTATTCTTATTCAGCGCGGCTTTTTAACTCTTTGAGATCAACCAAATGCTTTTGCTCTTCTTTAATAATTTTATCCAGCACGCCCTGCTTAGCTGTTAGAATATACTCTTTTAAAGCTGAATAAAACAGTATGGACTCTTTTTCCGCGTTTATTCCAAAATTCAAAGCTTCTGTATCTGAAGCAAACCCTTGTTTTGCTTTCTTCTCCATTAACTCTTGGGTAAATACATATTCGGAAGCTATTGCCCGCAGGTAACTTTCATATTCACCGCTGACATTTTCATAAACAATATATTCCCCTAAATTATCCAGCATCTCCTGGAAAATTTTACGGTGCTCCTGCTCTGCTTCTTTTAAATAAACGTATAACTCTTTTGTCTTGGATCTTTAGCCATTGGAATTTATTTGTGATTTGGAATTTGTTATTTGGAATTTAATTTTACTTCTCAATTTTTCATAAAACTCTTAACATTATCTAGTTTCTTAACTACCTTTACCGCTTCAACTCCATTAGCCGCGTATTCAGCGCCTATGGACTGGGCATAGGATTTAGTTACTACTGCCCCTCCTATAATAAAATGACAATTAAGCTTTTCTTTTTTAGCTAAATCAATTACTTCCTTCATATTAATCATAGTAGTAGTCATTAAAGCTGAAAGCCCTACCACCCCCGGTTTATACTTTTTAATTTCACTAACTATTTTTGAGGCAGAAACATCTTTTCCTAAATCAATAACTGAAAATCCGTGATTTTCCAGCATAAGCCCAACAATATTTTTGCCAATATCATGAATATCTCCTTGAACTGTTGCCAAGAAAACCACTGTTTTTTTTACCTGTTTTGAACCACTTTTTTTAAGCCCCGGCTTAAGTTCTTCAAAAGCTATTTTTGCGGTTTCAGCACTAGCAATAAGCTGAGGTAAAAAATACTCTTTTTTATCAAATAATTCCCCAACTTTATTTATGGCCAAAATTATAATTTCCTGAACAAGCTTATCAGCCTTTATCCCTGATAGCAAAGCTTCCTTAATAAGGCCGCTAATTTCCTCCTTGCTGCCGTCCATCACCGCCCCAAAAATTCTATCCCTAAGCGAACCAATTACAACCTCCGGGGTTGTAATCGATGAAGGTTTGGCCTTGAAAAGTTCAATAAAATTAGTTATATCTTTATTCTTGGGGCTTAATGTTTTTTTTCTAGCGGCATTTATTACTTTTTCATCTAAAGGATTAGCTATAGCTGTAGTCAAGCCTCTGGCCTTAGCCATAGTAAGAAAAGCTGAATTAATAATATGACGGTTAGGCATACCAAAAGAAATATTTGAAAGTCCTATGGTTGTATTAACCTTAAAAACCTTAGAACACCAGCTTATTGCATTTAAAACTTCAGAAGCGGCATCAGATTGAACAGACACTGCCATAGCTAAAGCGTCAACTACAATATCTTCTTTGGTAAAGCCCTGATTTTGGGCTTTTTTAAAAATATACTCTATTATTTTTTTACGTTCTTTGAAATTTTTAGGCACTCCTTTTTCGTTTAAAGGAAGAAGAACAAACATCGCTCCGTATTTAGCGGCAAGCAAAAGCAATTTATCTAATTTATTGCTTTCTCCGGAAATAGAATTAATTAAAGCTCTACCTGGGTAAATTCTTAAAGCTTGCTCTACCGCTTCTATTTTTGAAGAATCAATGACTAAAGGAAGCGGACTGGCAACTGCTAAAGCTTTAACAACTTCTTTCAGCATTTTTGACTCATCAACTCCTCCTGCTCCCACATTAACATCTAAAAGCTCTGCTCCGGCACGCTCTTGTTCTTTGGCTAAAGAACGGGCAAGAGTAACTTTTCTTTCACGAAATTGCTGAGCAAGTATTTTTTTACCGCTAGGATTAATACACTCGCCAATAATTACTAAAGAAGTTTTCTTGGTTAAAATAAAATTGCCTCTGGCTGAACTTAAAATACTAACCGGTTTTGCCGACAGCTTGGCTAATTTTATGTTCACAGCCTTTTTTCTCAGCTCTTTAATATGTTCGGGAGTTGTCCCGCAGCACCCGCCTATTAAGCCTGCTCCGGCTAAAGCTAATTTTCGGCTAAAAACCGCGAACTCTTTTGCCGGCATATCAAAAAAAGTGTTTTTTCCCCGTAATTTAGGCATACCGGCGTTAGGCTTAGCAACAAGAGGAACTTTAGCATAAGGCTTCATCATCTTTATAAATTCAAGCATCTTTTCCGGCCCTAAAGAACAATTACAGCCCACAGCATCCGCGCCTAAACTTTGTAAAGTAATCAAAGCTGAGACAGGATCAGTCCCATTAAGAGTCCTCCCCCCCTTCTCGTAGGTCATAGTCACCATTATAAATTTATCAGTAATTTCTCTTATGGCTATAAGCGCGGCCCTGGCCTCCTGAATATCGATCATAGTTTCAACAGCAAAAACATCTACTCCAGCTGAAAGTAAAGCCTTAGCCTGCTCTTTAAAAATTTCAACAGCTTGTTCAAATTCTAAAGAACCAAAAGGCTCAACAAATTTACCTGTAGGCCCAATATCCCCGGCAACTAAAGCGCGGCCATTAACAGCCTGCTTTGCTAAAAAAACTAACTTTTTATTAACTTCTTTAACCTTGCTATTATTATATTGAGCTAATTTTAAACGATTAGCGCCAAAAGTGCAGGCATAAACAATATCAGCGCCGGCTTTGGCATAATCAAAATGAACCTGTTTAAGAATAGCGGGATTTTTAAGGCACCAAAGCTCAGGGCAAGCCCCCTGAGGCAAACCGCGCTTTTGCAGTTCAGTCCCAGTCGCGCCGTCGAGAATAATAATTCTTCTTTTTAAAAGGCTTTTTATGTTTTTCATATTTCCATTAACGGAACGGGCATACCCGTTCCCTACAGGTTAGAAATTTATTTAATCCCCACAACCGCAGTCACTGATTTTTCAGGAATAAGCATATAGCTTTCAGTCAAGCTAAGGCCTATTTTTTCTAAATTTAAAATTTCATATATAATTTTTTGATTATCCAAAGAAAAATCTCCGTAACCGGCAGAAAAACGCGCGGAAGTAAGGCGCTGATTTTGACGCCGAAGCTGATTATTAAAATAATCAATAATCCAGCTAAGCCCTGAGTCAGTTATCTCGCTGGCAACAGCATCATACACTACTGCCGAAGCTGTATTATTAGAGTTAGTTTTCTCTTGAATAGCTTCAGTAATCTTATTGCCGCTGGTTATTGCCGCTAAAAGCGCTTCCGGACAGCCAGTTAAAAATTTCCCTAAAGAGTTACTTTTAAAAACAACCCCTCCAGAAAGAAAAACCCGCGAAGAATCTATTTTCTCTATAGCTATTTGAACAGCCGCACTCTTTAAATCAATCAAATCTAAAGCCTCTTCTATACAGCGCTCAATCCTTACTTTCTGCTCAGGCTTAACCTTAGTCAAACCCTTCGCATACCCTAAGCGGCTATAAACCCTGTCTTTAGGCAAACTAACATTTATAGAATCAAAAAACTTTATATTCACTTTACACTTTCCTTAAAAACCAACTTAAATACTGTTTAATTCTGCCGGTCAGATAAAAAGGAAGATTCAAAAGAAAAAATTCTTTTCCTTTAATAGTCTTTATTCTATCAATTTTTAATTCACCTGAATATATCCGGACAGCATAATTATGAGGCGCGCGGCTGATAAATTCATGCAAAGAACGCAGGCGGCCGGTGTTTCCCGCTTTTACTTCAATCGGTATCACATAATTTTCAAAAGAAATTATATAATCAACTTGCGCGCTTGCTTGTTTTTTCTCCCGAACCCAAAACTGTACCTTCTCATTAATGGCTTGACAGCCGGCAAGTAATTCTTGCCCTATTATGTGCTCGGCGATTTTCCCCTCATAGATACTATCCAAATTTTGAGTACCAAAAAGGCCTTTTTGCAAACCGACAAAATAGTTAATTAGGCCTGTATCAAGAAGGTGCAATCTGGGTGATTTTCTATAATCTCTAATTATAGGCAAGCTAACTTTTGTTGAAGGATACATCAGGCTAACAAGCATTGCCTTCTCGAGAGTTTTAAGCGCCTCGCTCATTTCCCGCGATTTATAATGAGAATTGCCAAACCCTTCAAAGCGAATTCTACTTCCCGCGGAATAAAAAGAACTTTCTATAGCATGCCGCATTACCCGGACAAGAGCTTCGCTGCGCGCGTATTTCTCAACATCATCAAGATATGACCGCAAAAGGCTTTCATAGATTGGTTTTAATTTTTGCAGGTCTTTTGTTTTAATATAAGCCTCTACTACTTCGGGCATACCGCCAATTAAGGCATATTGATAAAACTGTTTTAATAGTTTATCGTGCGCGAAAGAAGGGCAGGGAATCTTAGCAAGAATTTCCAGAGAAGAAACATCTCCAAAAGCGGCTATATACTCGCTAAAGGTCAATGGTTTCATATAAAGATACTCAACCCGGCCCACAGGAAAACTAATATGCTTATCTATCAAAGGTTCCAACAAAGACCCTGCTGTTATAACAAAAATTTCTTTCGCGGATTCATAAAAATACCTCAGCATAGAAACCGCGCCGGGAGAGTTTTGTATTTCATCAATAAAAATTAAAGTCTTGGAAATAAGCCTATTTTTATTCTTCAAAAAAAATATTGCCTGAATAAGCTCATCAATCGTATAATTTTTTTCAAATAATTCACGATCGGCGGGAATTTCCAAATTTAAATATATGTATTGTTTAAACTGCTTTGAAAATATCTCTATGGCTGTTGTCTTTCCAACCTGCCGAGCGCCGCGCAAAACTAAAGGTTTTCTGTGCTCCTTTCGCGCCCATTCCTCTAATTCCTTTATTATCGTTCTATTAAACATTTCAATCCTTTATTAAAAATAACTATGCTCAAAGTCAACCATAATATAGCATTATTTTGTAACAAAGTCAACCATATTTTAGGAAAATCTTGTATTAAAGTCAACCCTAATCCCTTACTCTACTGTAACGCTTTTAGCTAAATTTCTCGGTTTGTCTACATCAAAACCCTTTAAAACCGCCATATAATAAGCTAAAAGCTGTAGGGGAAGGACTGTTAGCAGAGGTGAAAATATATCTTTTATTTTGGGAATAAATATTACCTCTTTTATATAATCTTTTATCTGGCTATTTCCTAAACTGGCAACAGCAATAACCTTTCCCTTACGGGCAAGGATTTCCTGGATATTAGAAACCATTTTATCAAAAATAA
>JBDRIY010000026.1:0-5254 GCA_043815445.1 Candidatus Omnitrophota bacterium | reverse complement strand
AAAACTAAAATTTTTAGAATTCCCCGCTCCTTCGGAGCGGGATTTTTCTTTTTGGGGGATTTCGGCGGGGGGTGAAAAAAGATTTAATTGTATTGATTTTTTTGAATAAATTATGGATTTTATGAGTTTTTGGGCGAGAAGGTTTTTTTCAATTCCCCGTTTTTGGGGGGAAGGTCAAGGGCTTTTGCGAAGGCGGCGAGGGTTTGCAAATGCGCCCGCCAGAATATCCTATATCCCCACCCTGCTAAGGTAGCCCCATTTATATCCTATACCCCTAATTACAAACGCCTATTTTAAATACACTTCTTAATGATTTTAATTAGCTCGTTTATTCTTGACTCACCAATGCTATTATTCTTATATAATTTTACTATATTAATCGGCTTTAAGTCTTTTCTTTTAGGAATGCTTATATTTAAAAACTTTTCAAGGCTATCCTCAAAAAAATAAATTTCTTTAGTGACTTGAGATCTATTTTGTTCAATATGATTATTAACGATTTCATGATATGAACGATTTTCGTCCTTATCAATAATGACAGAATGAGAAATGCATAGCTTATCTAGAAGTGTAACATACCTATGGATATTAAATTTCCCTCCGCTCTCTAAAACATAAATGTGTTTCTCACTCCGCAAATCAAAACACCTTTCATCTAAAATTAAATCAAAAAGAACTTTATCGCTCAATCCTTCACAGATTATTACGTGTTCTGCAAAAAACAACGAAGACTTATCGGGATTTAGCCATAAGAAATATCTTATAGATTCTTCTTCTAATTTCATAGTCTCATCTGGTGTATGCTCGCCAAGATGATTCTTCTTTATGGCTTTTTTAAGATCGCTATCCGCAGCCGAATCGTTAAGTATCTCGCAGAAAACTTTATATAAACTAATATTTTCACTCAACATTTTAGAGAAATCTTGTTTGTTTATTTGATGCGCCCTAGAGACACCACCATTCTTATGAAGTCTAACTACTCCGGATATATCATCCATTTTCTTTGAAACAAAATGAGGTGAATGTGAGCTAATTAAAACCTGTTCATTTTTATCAAAGGACACGGTTTGAAGACTAAGGTGCAACACTTCTTGTTGGGATGGATGGAGAAAAGCCTCTGGTTCTTCAAAAAGAAGTACTACTAAATCAGGTAACCACTCTTTTTTTACTGATTTTTCTTTTGGAATATATTTCGATGAAAGGCGAATCAAGGTATATATAAGGTGACGTTGAAGACCTTGTCCAAAATGCGATATCTCAACTTGTTTCTCGGTTAAATTATTATCCTCTAAGTAATGACTTAAAAGATTTTTAACTATATCGTCTGGTTTAATTGAATTAATTGTAATTCCGAAAGAAACCTGCCAATTCTTTATATCTTCATTAATATCATCTACTAAATTATTTATTGAGAACCCATCTTTTGATGATTCTTCACGAAAATCATCATTGAAATTATCAAAAGAATTCTTTAGCGTTTCAAAAGACGGGCTAGCAATAACCGCGCGCTTCATAACAAAATTTAAAATATCCCGAAAAGGAGATGGCCCTGACAGCTTAAAAGTATCTTCTGTTTTGCTTACTGCAGGTATAAATATTATTTTCCCAAGTTTAGCCTGTGAAATATTTTTAGCTCCATAGAATAAGCTCCCGCTCAAACCACCCTTTTCATACGCATATAAATTACTTTGTCCGGCTTTCACGAAATCCTTCGATTGTAGGTATTTCCTCACCTTCAAAATATTGTCAGAAGTTTGATAATCCTCCTTAAGATTTCTCTGTTCATCATTAGTTGTAGCATAATGGATTTCAACCCAGCTATCCTGATCTTTTACTTTAAGTTTCGGGAAATCCCTTTTTTCACTATATTTCAACCCACCATCTTCATAAAATATTCTTATTGCAGCCATAATATTTGTTTTACCTGAATTATTTTTACCAACCAGCATAGTATAATCATTCAAAGAAAACTCAGCATCAATAATCGATCGAAAATTGTGAATTATTATTTTTTTAATTTTCATTATCTATAACCATTTTTTATTTACTGACGCACTATTGATTGGATTGGATTAACTTAACCTAAATTTCTAAAGCATCCTCATCCTTAACACTATTTGCATCCGCAGGAATCTCTAAGACTTTAATTGGCGGTAAAGAAGAGCCCACCATACCTTCTAAATCTCCGTGCATGCCGGCAACATTAAAAATTACCCTTTCTATCTGTTTTTCTCGTTTGGACCATATTTTCTGCATAGCACGTTTTTCTGAATCTAACGCTTGTTTCATAGAGCTAAAGGCTTCAACAATAGCTTCAACTCTATTTTTAAATTCAGGCCCTATTAAATAGTTATAAACTACTTCCATTTTCTCCGTTTTCCCTACCTGCGCGGCTTGAGCTCTTGCTGATTGAATTAAAACTACTCTCAAAGCAAGTGCTAAGCTCATTGACGAAGGGATATCAGATACCCACACATCTGATATTTTTCGAAAATGAGTAAATCCTTTAGGTAAAGATTCTGACACTAGGACAGCTAAATCAGCCTTTGCTTCTCGCTGATCATCTTTAAGTTTTTGAAGCCACGTATCACTCCAATTTTTAGTGCGTTTTGCCTCCCATATAATTTTCCCGCAAATTCTACCAGACTGTGTTTTTACAACCTGCAAAATATCTCCACCTCTAATGCCTTTCACAACAGGTTCAATCTCATCAAATGGGAATTCACTCTTTAATAAATCTTCTATTTCCAGCTCTAAAACTTCCCCTTGTGTTTGTTGCGATGCCTGTTCAGCTTTTCGTTTAAGGTCATCAATTGTCCTTGCCATCCCCGCAAGTTGTTTATCTTTCTCAGCATCTTTTAACCTGTGCTGCTGCTCTATTTCCCTTTGAGCAGTATCCCTTATTATTTCCTTTGCTTCATCTATCTTACGTGCTACCTCTACCTCTAAAGATTTCTCTTTATCCTCTAGTTCACTCTGACGTTTACGCAAGGCTAATTCCTGAGCTCTTGCTTCCTCTAATTTCTTCCCCCTATCATCTAATTGTTGTTTTAAATCTTTCATTTCTATACCGGTCTTCTCTTGTGCCTCTTGGGTTGCCTTTGCTATTAAAGATTTTTCGCCTTCTTTATATTGTACTTCTAGCTCAGACTTTTTCTGCTCTAACATCTTGTCAAGATTTCTCTCTTTTTCTTCAATTTCACGTGTCCGTTTTCTAATCTCAAGTTCGCTTTGCTCTACCTCTTGTAATTTATTATTCTTTTCATTTAATTGATTTTGTAAATCAGAGATTTCTAGCCTTGAGCTATCTCCAATCTCCTTACGTACTTTAGCTGTTAATTCCTTGGAATTATCTTCAAGCTGTTTTTTATATTCTTCTTCTCTTTTTTGTAATTGTTTGACGGCCTCTGCTTGGACAGAAACCAAGTCAGCGTTATACTTTTCTTTAATCCTTAATTCTATATCCTGCGAAATAGCTTGATTCAATTCAATTTCCTCGCCACATTTTGGACATTTTATTTTCTTGCTTTCCATATTATCTACTCCTCTTACTGTAAAATGGTATCTATTTCTTTATTAAGCAATCTACACTAATACCTAAGGCACCCGCTAGTTTAATAACCGTCTCGATCCGCGGATTCTTAATTCCTCCATTCTCAATTTTTACAAGCGTATGAAACGAAATATCCGCTTTTCTTGCCAAACCTTCTTGCGTTAATCCTTTTTCCTTTCTTATTTTTGCTAAATTTTTAAGGTACATAAATCTCCTTGACTTGCATAAAAATACTATGTATTATTATACTTAGTACGTATCCCCTATTTATTGTTGTATTTTAGCTCTCCGGAGGTGGTTATGCAAGGCAATTTGAAATGTGCTATTTATACTCGCGTAAGCACAGATATGCAAGCTGAAGTAGAATTTAACTCCTGCGAAGCACAGGAATTAAAAATTAAATCTTTTATTAAAAGCCAAGAGAATATGAAGATATTTAAGATTTATTCTGATCCTGGTTTTACAGGGTCTAACCTTGATAGGCCAGCTTTGCAGGAACTGTTTGAAGATGTACGGCAAAAGAGAATTGACCTCGTTATTTCCTATAAAATAGACCGCCTTACCCGCTCGCCTAAGGATTTTTATCAGCTAATTGAAGTTTTTGATAAATATGGGGTAAATTTTATTTCGGTTACAGAGAGATTTGATACTTCTACTCCGTCCGGCAGGCTTCTTAGAAATATTATGCTTACCTTCGCTCAGTTTGAGCGGGAGCTTACCAGCGAAAGGACTAGAGACAAAATGCTTCAGCGGGCGCAAAAAGGTATGTGGAATGGGGGCGGCGTTCCCTTCGGTTACAAAGCTGAAAATAAAAAATTAGCTATTGATGAGGAATACGTAAAAATTGTTAAAGACATCTATGAAAATTACATCCTTCACCATTCCATAGTAAAAGTCTATGAAGAATTAAGGAATAAAAACATTGCTGACGAAAAAGGTATTCCTTTTTCAAAAAGTGAAATTTGGCAAATTTTGCGCAATGCTACTTATACAGGTAAGGTGAAATTTGCCAAAAAAATCTATCCCGGCAATCATCAAGCTATTATCTCCGAAGAAATGTTTAACCTCGCCCAGGAAATACACAAAAAGAAAAAACGGGTTATGAAAGTTTACAAGGATTATCCGCTTGCCGGGCTTATTCAATGTAAAGATTGCGATTCGGTTATGACACCTTGTCATACTAACAAACGTAAGGGGCGGAAACTAAGGCGGTACTACTATTACCGCTGCACCAAAACCTTCCACAATGATTGGACAGACTGCACAATAAAACAGGTTAGTGCGAACAGGTTAGAAGACTATATTTTCAGTAATTTAGAGCGGATTTCTTTAGACAAGCAATATGTTGATAGTTTAGTCTTTTCTCTCAACCACAGGCGCGCGGACGGCCGCATTGATTCTTCTGATAGTTCGAAAAATAGCGGTAAAGCGCCCCTGTCGGGGCACCATTCTGGATACGAACTATCAGCAGAACCTCCGAAAATTTCTGCTGAAATTTTCGCGCAAACCCTCGCCGCCTTCACAAAATCCCTTCCCCAAAAACGGGGAATTGAAAAAAATCTTCTCGCCCAAAAACTCATAAAATCCATAATTTATTCAAAAAAATCAATACAATTAAATCTTTTTTCACCCCCCGCCGAAATCCCCCAAAAAGAAAAATCCCGCTCCGAAGGAGCGGGGAATTCTAAAAATTTTAGTTTT
>JBDRIY010000025.1:0-9862 GCA_043815445.1 Candidatus Omnitrophota bacterium | reverse complement strand
TATTATGAAATTAATTAAAACAGCAGCCCAAAAAAAAATTTTACCTGTTTTTAACTCCTTTAATAAAGGGTGGTCTTTATGCCTATATTGAGTTAAAAGGTTTCCTCTTCCGTAAATATAAGCCTGCCTGACAAAGCTGCTTAAGGACTTATCCCGATTATGGATAACTTTTATATTTTTATTCCATACAAACCTATGCTTATACTTAAATAGCCGCCAAAAAAATTCTAAATCTTCTCCACCAGGTAAAGAAAAATTTTCGTTGAACTTATATTTATCAAAAATCTGCCTTTTAAAAGAAACATTGCAGGTTGGAAAAAATATAACCTCTTCTTTTTCGCCTATCTTGATCTGAATGGCGCCATTACTTAAAGATTGGCTCACTATAACCTTTGATTTTTGGCAAAAAGTATCAGTCAACCCTCCTACGGCAGTAATTTTCGGGTTTTTCCTATGAGATTCAACCATAAGTTTAACCCAATTTTTATCCACCTCACAATCATCATCAGTAAACCCAATAATTTCTCCTCTTACTCTTTTAATTCCTAAATTTCGAGCAGCAGCAGGGCCTTTACGGGGCTGAAAAGAATAAAACAAATTATTTTGTTCCTTTGCCAATTCTTCTACC
Organism: Candidatus Omnitrophota bacterium; assembly: GCA_043815445.1. Classification (GTDB taxonomy): domain Bacteria; phylum Omnitrophota; class Gorgyraeia; order Duberdicusellales; family 4484-171; genus JBDRIY01. The sequence continues at coordinate 9,234 of JBDRIY010000025.1, read as the reverse complement.
ATTTCTTTTGTTCCATCTTTAGAATTATCATCTACGACTATAATTTCAAAACTTTGCTGAGGGTAATCCTGGACAAAGAAAGACTTCAAACATCGTTCAAGTTTTTTTCTCCGGTTATAGGTAGGTATAATAATAGAAATATCCACTTTAATGCTCCCCAATAATTATTTTACCCGCGAAATAAGGGTATTCTCCCGGTTTAATCGCCCTTTGCCCTGTATTCAAATATTGCAAAATTCTTCCTCGATGATAAACATCCGAATTCACAATGTTTAAGCACCAGTCCGAATTAACTGCCTGAGGGAAAAATATAACCTGAGGCAGGCTGTCTTTACTTTCAATCTTCTCCGCGGTGCTAATATATTGCTCATTATACTCCAAAGGCTGTACGCAATCCCAATCATCATCAATGCTTAATTTAAAATCAGGAAAAAAGCCTTTTTTGCTCTTTGTTATCCATTGAGAGTACCTTTCTAAAAGCATAATATTTGTTTGTAGGCGGTCAATCTTTATTTCCCGCTCTACATTAATTTTTATAATAACTTCCAAAATGTTATCTTCTTTTAACTCAATTTCCCAGCACTGCGTTATAGGTAAATACCTCCATTTTCCCTGAGTTTTAACCTTCTTCTTGCTATTATCCTCAATCTTCCATATAGCTTTTGAATAAGAATCATGCCAACGCCCCTGGGAACGAATAGAAGTATATAAACCCAACTTTTTTGTTAATTCTATCCCCTTCCAAAATAAAAGGCCTCTGCCCTTATCAAAGTTAAAACTTAAATATCCAGCCTGAAGTGAATTTTTCGAGCTTTTCCTTTGCTTACGGTTATCTTTACCCAAATTTGCTTCAACCGCAAAACATGAGTATTTTCCCGGAAGAAATTTTGTCTTTGCTTCCGGCTCAATTTTATCTATTCGTAATACCCTTGATTTATGATAAAAACTTGAATTAAAAATTTTTACAAAATTACCCGCGTTTTTAGAAAACTCTAAAAGAATATCAGGAAATTTATTGGTTTGGCTTAAAAGCCCTGCCGGGCCATCAGGAATGCACCTCTGCAATATATCCATCTCATCTTCTAAGAATTTCTTTGGAAATTCTCCGACGCCATAATCACTATACCAGCCTTGATAATCTTCTGAACACATAAATTGAAAATTCTGCTCCTCTATATTAATTCCCTCATAAACCTCCATATCAACCTTCCATAAAAAACAAGAATCGCTCTTCATCTCTATTTCCCAAATCTGGGCGATTGGCAGGCCTTGCCAACTGCCTCGGGCGATTAGCTTTCCTGCACTATCCTTTTTTAATTCCCAACGCGCGGAGCGTGAATGATACCTCTTTCCATTAGCATAAAGTGAAGTGCTTATATGCTCAGATTTAGTTAAACTTATATTATTATAAGAAAGAATACCTTGTCCTTTTTCAAAGATTAATTTTAATTTTTTATTAGACAAAGTAAACTCGTCCTGTAGCTTTTTTAAATAACTATCTATATCGGAAATATTAAGAATTATCCTTCCTGAAAAATAAATAAAACGATTAAGGCCATCCGCTGAACAATTTTCAAAATTTAACGTTCTATACCGTAATGCCCTGCAATTAACAAAATAATCCGTATTCAATATTCCACTTTGGCTTATTATTTTATGGTCAAATTGCTCAAAAACTAAACAAGGTAATTTAATACTTGAAGCATCATTGGCTCTTACGCCAATGCATTCCATAGAAGCATCCCCGCCAAACAATTCCTGCCAATCTCTGCTATTGTTATCTATAGGCGGAAATTCTCCTTTTTCTTTCGAAGAAAACCATCGAGCATACTCACTATTTAATAAAATGCTAATACAACCTTCCTGAATTTTAAGCTGACTTTGAGATTCTATTTCAACACTCCATTTAATTTCACAGCAGTCAACCAGCTCTATGCTCCAAATCTGAGTTAGGGCCAATTGATAAAACTTGCCTTTAGCTATTATTTTATTGTCACCTTTTTTCTCAACTTTCCAATCTGCTTGAGAAGAATTATACCATTTATTTTCCACACAAAAAGCCGTATACGCTCCGGGATTAGAAGTAAGCAGATTATCCTGCCAACTTAAGAAAAAACAGCCATTATTAAATACCAAATTTAACGGCCCCTTTTCTAAAACATCTACACCTTCTTTAACGCCAACCATCTGAGTATAGAGCGGAATTACCTTATCCGTTACATCACTCTTCACTATTCTGCCTTCTTTGAGAAGAATTGACCTTTTGCAGATGCGCCTTAACATATTCATATCATGAGTGACGGCAATTATAGTTTTTCCCTGTTCTTTTAATTCAAATATTTTTTTAATACATTTACCTTGAAAATATTCATCTCCCACCGATAGAATATCATCAATAAGAAGTATATCGGGGTTCATATGAATAGCGATAGAAAAAGCTAAACGGACAAACATACCTTGAGAATAAGCCTTGACTGGAGCATGAATGAACTTGCCTATTGAAGCAAAATTTACAATATCATCATATTTTTCTTCAATTTGAAGTTGCTTTAAACCGAACAAACCGGCATTCAAATAAACATTTTCTTTTCCGGTAAGCTCGGGCTGAAAACCTGCCCCTAATTCCATAAGCCCTGAAACTTTGCCTTGAACTTTAATCTCTCCGCGGTCGGGTTTAAGTATTCCCGCTATTAGCTTTAAAAGCGTGGATTTGCCCGCGCCGTTTTCTCCAATTATTCCTAAAGTATCTCCTTGCTCAACTTCAAAAGCTATATTTCTTAAAGCCCAAAAATTATCCCATGAAACTTTGCCTTCAATAATAAACTTTATTCTATATATTTCCCAAACATCTTTAAATTCAATTATACTCATTTTAAATTCGTTTTAAAAGTTTGGATTCAGCATAAGAAAAAAATATCAAAGCTGAACCTAAACTTAAAACTACCCAAAAAAACATACTAATAAATATAAAAAAACCGGGTAGATGTCCCGCATAAATAACGCTTCTATAACCGGCGATAAAGGGCGCCATAGGATTAAAATTATAAATCCAGCGAAATTTTTCAGGAACCATATTTAAAGAATAAAAAACCGGCGTAACCCAGAACCAAAACATTAAAAGAGTGCCTATCAAATGACTGAGGTCGCGAAAAAATACGTTCAAAACAGACAAAACCAAACCTACCCCGCAGATAAAAAAGAAGTTTAAAACAAGAATAACCGCTAACAGCGGCAATAGTATTATTATCTTAGAGTTAAAAAATAAAAATAATGGATAAATAACGCACCAGCTAATAATAAAATTTAAAAAATTAGCTAAAATTGAGCTCAATGGGATTATTTCCCGAGGTAAATTGAACTGGCGTAAAATATTTTGCTGGTTCACGATAGAGGCCGCGGCTTCGCATAAAGCATTGGAAGAAAATAGCCAAGGAAAAATTCCAGCAAGCGCGAAAAGAAAAAAGTTTTCTATTTCTAATTTAAAAATAACATTAAATACAAAAGTTACGGCAAGCATAACGAGCAAAGGATTTATTATCGCCAGCCAAACTCCTAAAACAGAACCGGCGTATTTTGCTTTAAGCTGTTTAACAGCTATATCCCATAAAATACGCCGCTGTAAATAAAGATTTTTTATCCGTTTTTTAAACATTGTCGGTGGTTTGCTTAGCTTCTATAATTACATCTTCCATTGAAAAATAGCGCCAATTTCCAAAACGGCCGCGGGAAATAATGTTATTATCGGCGAGATAGCTTATTAATTTATCCCTGGCTTTTTGATAATTATGGTCATAAATCGGATAGCCGTATTTTATATCATTAGCCTGCTTAACGCAAACTTTTATACCTTTGGAAAGTATTCCGGTTTTTTTTAAATGCTGAATAATACGGGAAGTAATATTTTTTTTATCAATAGGCTTATTCTTTGAATAAGAAACTTCGGCATATAAAGAACTTTTTTCAGCCGGAGCAAGCGCTGATGAAAAATTATGAAAAAAACCGGTTCTAAAAAAAGAGATATCTTTTTGGGGGAAATAAATCCAATGGCGTTGGGAACAGACATTGCCTTCTAAACCTAAATTCAAATTATAAATTGAAACCCAGCGTAATTTCTTAAAATCCGCCTTGATTTTATCCGGTAAGGACTTTATTATTTTGCTCAGTTCAGGCAAAGGAATGGTTGATATTAAAAGATCGAATTTTTCTTTAACCTTATTTTTAAATTCTACTACCTTATTTTTTAAATCAATACTTTTAACTTCAAAACCTAAATTTATACTTTTATTTTTCCGGCAGAAAGCCTTTATTAACTCCTCTATACCTCCGGTTTTAGGGTACCAAAAATAAGAGTTATAGCCTAAATCTTCTAATTTCCCGCCCTTATAGCTTTTAACCATATCTTTAACTGAAGGCACAGCAATAAACCGCTCAGCCCAGCTAAATTGAAGTTTCTTTGAGGAAGTGTTCCAAAACTTATCATTATAAGGAACCATAAAATAATCAGCTATACCCGTGCCAAACTTCTTATTTACCCATTCAAAAAAGCTCTCTCCGTTAAAACAAACCCGGGAACTATCCTGAGCTTCAATAAACTCATCAAAGCACCGCTTTCCTATTTCTTTAGGAAGATAACTAAGGCTAGCCTGAAAAGGATAAGGAATAAATTTATTAAAAGCATAAACCTGAGCCTTTCGTTTATGTTTAACTAAATTACCTTTTAAAAGCTTTTTTACCAAAGCTAAGTTTTGAGAATCCCGAAAATGTAAAAGATGGCCGCTAAAATCAAAAGTAAATCCATCCTTTTTAATTGAACGGCAAAGCCCGCCGCACTCTTTTTCCTTTTCAAAAACCGGAGCTTCTATACCTTTTTCCTTAAGAAAATAAGCCGCTGAAAGCCCGGCCAGCCCGCCGCCTAAAATTAAAATTCTCTTGCTCACTGTTGTATTATCCTCACAGCTTCCTCATAAACTTCATCTACGGTTATAGCCCGCATACACTTATTATCTTTGCATACTGAGCTTCTATGGTTATACGCGGATAAGCAGGGACTGCAGGCAAACTTTTTATAAAAAACTTTTTTATTATCTGTAAGCGGCCCATACAACAAGGGTGATTCCGGGCCAAAAAGAGTAATTATATGAATATTGGTTAAACAAGCTAAATGGCTGATTCCGCTGTCGTAACTTATTAAAACATGAGCAATGCTAAATAAGCTTATCAACTCTTTTACCGTTGTTTTGCCAATAAGATTTACACAGCGTTCATTCGCGAGAAAAAAACCCGTATCCGCCGGGCCAATTCCCGCTATAACGACAAATATGCCTTGATTTTCAAGTATTTTTTCAATTAATTGGCAATAATATTCTAAAGGCCATCTTCTAACATCAATCTTATCATTAGGGCTAAAATGAACGATAATTATTTTGCTTCCCTTGCCAATGTCATCCCCGCCCCCAATGTTACTCCCGCTTTCTTTGTCATTCCCCGGCTTGACCGGGGAATCCAAAACTGACTTTATTCTCTCCCAAGCTTCATCTTTATCCTGATCACTCACCTGTAATTTAGGCAAGCAAAACTCAACATTACCTTGCTGACTTTTCAATAAAGGAACATCCTCTAAGCAGACATTAAGAGAATCAACCAAAAAGCTAAAATTCTTACTTATGTGAAAATAAGGGTTATACTGAACCTTGTGAGTATGTAAATTTCCTCTATACAACCCTTCTATCTTATATTTATGAAACCCAACCCTAACCTTTGCTCCGCTTAAATAACTTAAAATGCCGGAAAACCTTGAAAAAAGCTCCATATCTACTACCGCGTCTATCTTTTCTTTTTGTATCCGCCGGATAGAATCAAGAATATCCTTGAACAATAATAGCAAATTGCTAGTTCTAATAGTAATTATATTTTTCTCGGGAATAATATTTAACAGACTGATAATATCCTGATTTTCCTTAAAAGTCCAAAAATAAAACTCACTATTTTTATACTCTTTTATAGCCTTATTTATTGCCGGCTGAGCCAATACCACACTCCCCATTTCAGAAAATTCTATAAACATTATTTTCTTAAGCTCTCCTTTTTCGCTTTGCCCCAAACTAAAAAGCTTCCCCGCTTTATCCCACACAGAAAGAACAAAACAAACAGGAATCCCCAGCCAATAATCCCAAGCTTTAGCTATGCTAATATTCATTGTGTTTCAAAACAAACGGCAAGAGACAAAATGGCCGGGCTCAGCTTCTTTCCAAGAACTGCCTTGGCTGCATTGCCCTGTCTTATGAGGACAGCGGGCCGCAAAAGAACAGCCTTCCCAAGATGCCTGCTTATCTTCTAAATACTTTAATTTATAATAAGAAGCTTCCATTAATAATTTAGTGTAAGGATGCAGAGGATTTTTAAAAATAAGCTCTTTTGGCCCGTATTCTATTATTTTACCATAATACATAATAAAACAAAAATCAGAAATTCGCCTTAAAAGGCGCAGGTTATGAGAGATAAATAAAAAAGTTGTGCCTAAGTCTTTCTGTATTTTTTGCAAAAGTTTCATAATATTTGAAGCTGTGGTAATATCTAAGCTTGAGGTGGGTTCATCCAGAATAACCAGTTCCGGTTTATTTATCAAAGCTCTGGCAATACAAACCCTTTGAAGCTGGCCTCCGCTTAGCTGATGTGGATATCTTGCCAGTGCTTCGGTATCAAGCTCAACTTCTTTGAGCATTTCTCCAATAATATCTTTTGCCTTTGATTTCTTTACCCCGTTAGAAGCCCGCTTCGCGGCATCCGCCCGAGGCGGATTGCTTCTAACGGGGTTAACTTTTTTAAAGGCAGTCAAAGCCTCATAAAGAGTTGAAAATACTGTCCAACGGGGATCCACGCTTAAAAAAGGATTTTGAAAAACAATCTGAATGTTCTGCCTTATCAAAGGCTCATTTTTCTTTAAAGTAATATCTTTCCCCTTGAAATGAATCTCTCCCGACTCAGGCTTATAAAAACCTAAAACCGCCCTAGCCAAGGTAGTCTTGCCGCACCCGCTTTCCCCAGCCAAAGCCGTAGTCTGACCCTTAGCCAGAAAAATATCCACTCCATCCAAAGCTCGAACAACTTTGCCCCTCCCCCCAAAACAAACCCTTAAATTATCTACCCGTAAAACTTCCATACTTTTCTACACCAACATCCCCCCTTAATGTTACAAAACAGTTGAGAACTGTTTTGTAACATTAAGCTTCTCATTTATCCACGATTACAACCTCCGAAGGTTGATATTTGATTCAAGCTTCTAATTCTTTGAAAGAAGCTATCAAACTTTTTGTGTAATCATTTTGAGGTGAGGCGAATAATTCATCTTTATCTCTAATTTCCTTCACCTCTCCTTTATAAAGGACTACTGTTCTATCTGCTAAGACTTTTATTAAATCAAGATTATGAGTAATAAAAATTACCGTTAAATTCAGCTCTTTCTGAAGCTCTTTAAATAAATAAATTATCTGACTTTCAATAGTTACGTCCAAGGAACTTGTAGGTTCATCAGCGATTAAAATAGCCGGTTTTTGGGCTATGGCTATGGCAATAGCGATTCTTTGAAGCTGGCCGCCGCTTAGCTGATGAGGATAACTTTTTAGGATTCGCCCGGTATCGCCCAGCCTTACCTTATTTAACGAGTTAAGAATAATCTTTTGTTGTTCCTGCTTATTCTTTATACCCAGCCTATTTTCTAGAACTTCTTTAAACTGATAGCCTATGCTCAAAACCGGATTAAATACGCTTGCCGGTTCCTGAAAAATTAAACCAATGCGATTGCCTCTTAAAAATTCTAGTTCTTTATCTTTCAAAGAAAAAATGTTTTTATCTTCAAAAATAATCCGGCCCTGTTTTTTAGAATCAAAAGGTAAAAGGTTTAGAACTGACAACGCTAAAGTACTTTTTCCACTCCCAGACTCTCCTATCACCCCAAGAATTTCGCCTTCATTTAGGCCAAAACTAACCCCTTTCAAGGCCTCAACATACTCTTCTTTGCCGCGATAAGTTATGCTTAAACTTTTTATTTCTAAAATCATAATATGCAGTTAATTTCTAATTGCTCTAATTAACCTAATTTCTAATCAAATCCCAATGTTTTTCGTCTATCGTTCTGCGGTTGCGTAGCTCGAATCGTAAAACGTCTATCGGTTGCGTTTAAAGAATTCAAATCAATACGGTTGACATTTGACGCTACCCGTTTCCAGCTACGCAACCCTTCAACGCATGACAGTATCCAATAGAGCAATTAGGCCAATTAGAAATTAGTTATTGTTCCCTTATCTGTGCTCATCTGCGTGTTACAGTACCCTCCTCTTAGGATCCAAGATATCTCTTAACTTATCTCCCAAAACATTAAAGCATACAACCGTTATTATAATAAATATTCCCGGAATAAGTATCCAGGGAAAAAGGCGGATGTTTACTATGCCCATAGCTGAACTTAATAAATTTCCCCAGCTAGCCTCAGGCTCCTGAATTCCTAAGCCTATTAAGCTTAAGCCTGCTTCCCCTAAAATATAAGAAGGAATACTCAAAACTACCGCCACAACAGCGTAAGACATTGTATGAGGAAGAATATGGCGGACAATGATCTTAAAATTTCCCAGGCCTAAGGCTTTTGCCGCGTAAACAAACTCATTTTCCCGCAAAGAAAGAGCCATGCCTCGAATAATCCGGGCAGTTCCGGCCCAGCCGATAAATGAGAGTATTACTACAATTAAAAGATAAACCTGAGTGGAAGTTAAATTAGGCGGAAACGATGCCCGCAGGGCTAATATAAGGTAAAAAGACGGTATCATCATTATCATCTCGCAAAGCCGCATTATTAAATTATCTATCTTGCCGCCAAAATACCCGGCCGCGCCTCCTACGATTAAACCAATAAATAAAGATATAAGCGCGCCAATAAGGCCAATAGAAAGCGAAACTCTTCCGCCGTCCAGTATTCGCGAAAAAATATCCCTACCCTTTAAATCCGCGCCAAACAAATATATTTTCGCGCCCTCTACACCAAATAAGTGCCGCCGGCTCTTCCAAACTCCCCAAAGTTTATATTCAAAACCTTTAGTAAAAAGCTTAATTGGGCATATCTTATCCTTGTCCTCAGAATAAACCCTTTGATAATATTCATTAATTTCATAACTCTGTTTATAAACAAAAGGGCCGATATGTTTATTTTTAAAGTCAAAAAAATGCACCTTGGAAGGCGGAGCA
>JBDRIY010000024.1:0-5961 GCA_043815445.1 Candidatus Omnitrophota bacterium | reverse complement strand
CTAACTTAGCTAAATGATCTTGAAGTTGTCCTTTCTCTTTATCTAAAGATAAAACATCTTTCACGCACCCGGTTATTTTTTCTTTATCTAGTTTTTCTTTTTTTCCGCCACTTTGTAATGACTCAAAATAAAAAGAGCTTTTTTTAACTCCTCTAACCTGTGTTCTATAGCAACGATTCCTTCAGCATGCGGCTTTCTTACATGCTCTATATGGACAACCCCTAACTTACGCAATTTACGCAAAGCATCATTGCTGTATTTATTCATCACCATTAATACTACTTTCTGCATCTTGACTATCATAATATTTCTTATACCGGACAGGCACGGGGGCTTGTCCCTACATATTTTGTTTATCTATCTTTGCTTTAGCGATTTTCCCCCTCACCACTCCTGCTTTCTGCATTTCTCCTGTATAAATATTAATAACTCTTATATTTTCTCTCGCTTGAGGAATTTTAACCTTTTCAAACAAATTAACTCTTTGAGTAGTAATTCTCAACTCATCTTTTAACATCTGTGCCTGTTTATGATAAATAGCTATCTGGACTTTTAACTCTATCTCTTTTTTACAAACCTCAATACCCTTATCTACCCACAACGGCATAGTGAGGAAATCATATTCAGCTACGTCAAACTCTACTTCTAAAAAAACAGGGATATCTATTCCCGCGATGTTTCCAACTTCAGTTTTTATCTCTTTTGTTTTTAGAATTCGCATTAATTCTACATCTTGGGCAAAAACATCAACCCATACAACTATCTGGCTTCTTAAATCATCAATTTGTAAAGCTAAGCTGTCTATTCCACGGTGTATTTTTAATATCTCAACCTGCAGCTGCTGTTTTTTCAACTGCAGCATCGGCAGATACCGGGTAAACCTTTTTTCTTCTTCTTTTTGTCGTTTTAATTCGCTCTTGGTAAGTTTAATTTTCGCCATCGCTATCTTCTTCGGATTCGTCTAATCCCTGTGGAGGAAAACTACTTTCTTTATCTTCAGCCTGACCCTCTGTATTATTCGACATGTTTTTAGGCCAAAACTCATCTATCAAATCTGTTTTAAAACTTGTCTCTTGCGGCACAAAGCATTGAGCTAAAATATTCCATCCGTTATCTAACGCTTTTTCTAAAGAAATATTTACTGATAAATCCATCATCTGCTGTTCAAATAAATCTCCGTACTTAAGAAGTTTTTTATCCCAACCGCTCATCCTAAACCCCATGGCTCTTTTCTCTTCAGTTTCTCTGTATTGCGCGTATAACTGTATCATGCCATCCATAATTGCGCGATGGTCACGACGTGTTTTATCATTAACCTGCTGCTTTAGCCGGCTCAACGAACCAAACGGTTCAATATGACCTCCTTTTAAGTAAAGCTGACCTTCAGTAATATATCCTGTATTATCAGGAACGGGATGCGTTACATCATCTGCCGGCATAGTTGTCACGGCCAAAACAGTTATTGATCCTGCTTCTTGGAAATCAACTGCCTTTTCATACCTCGCCGCTAACTGACTGTACAAATCACCAGGATACCCCCTATTTGAAGGAACCTGCTCCATAGTAATAGAAATTTCTTTTAAGGCGTCGGCAAAATTGGTCATATCCGTAAGTAGCACTAACACATCTTTTCCGCCTAAAGCAAACTTCTCCGCCACCGCTAAACATAAATCCGGCACCATTAATCCTTCAACTGTAGGATCTGAAGCTGTATGCATAAAAAATATTGTTCGGCTTAACGCTCCCCCTTCTTCAAGAGTATCTCTGAAAAACATATACTGATCGAACTTTAACCCTATCCCGCCTAAAATAATCATATCGACTTGAGCCTGCATCGCGATTCTGGCCAACAACTCGTTATAAGGCTCACCTGACACAGAAAAAATAGGCAGTTTTTGAGAGACCACTAACGAATTAAAAACATCTATCATAGGGATGTTAGTTCTGATCATCCTTTTTGGAATAATTCTTTTTACAGGATTAACAATAGGTCCGGATATTTCTATTAAGTTATCTGTTAACGCCGGACCATTATCTCTAGGCATGCCGCTGCCGTCAAAAATTCTTCCCAACATATTTGGAGAAAACGTAACCCGCATTGGAGCCCCGAGAAACCGAACTTCATCGCTGGTAGAAATCCCCCTACTGCCGGCAAATACCTGCAGTGAAACAATATCTCTATCTAACCGGATAACTTGAGCTAAAGACTTACCTCTGACCGTCCTAATTTCGGCAAGCTCTTCATAGGAAACACCAGAACCTTTTACTGTAATAACATTTCCCACAACACTAAGTATTTTGCTATGTACTTGTTTCATTGGAAACTAACCTTTAGGGCTATCGCATTTTGCAACAGCGCCTTTATTTATTAACTCGTTAATAGCCTGTTCCTGATTTTTAAAATCTTGGGAATCAATCTCTTTATAATTACAATCGATAAATAACTGCCGAATCTCATAAAAAAACCTTCTTGCTTCCTCTTTCTTTTCAAAAGAAAAAGATGTATCTAAAACCTCTATAACTTTCACCAGCATTTTTTCCTGCCGAGACAAATCTGTAGCCGCGTCTACTTTATCAAAAGCATTTTGCTGCAAATAAACGCTATCTAGAAATTCCGATTTTAAATAAAGACAAAAATCTTCCATGGAAGTGCCTTCTTCACCAACCACTTTCATCATCTGATACACTTCGTTTCCTTTAAACAAAACTTTTTTCGCTTTCGCGATCAACTCCGCGGGAACAAAACTCTTATACCTGGACCAGCTTTCTAAAGGATCTATTGAAGGAAACCTTCGTGCGTTAGCCCTATCCCGAGATAATCCGTGAAAAGCCCCTACAACTTTTAACGTTGCCTGAGTTACCGGTTCATCAAAATTGCCTCCCGCCGGACTAACTGTGCCGCCAATAGTTAAACTTCCTTTTTCGCCATCCCCGAGTTCAACAACCCCCGATCTTTCATAAAACTCAGCGATTCTAGACTCTAAATACGCGGGGTAGGCTTCTTCACCAGGAATTTCTTCTAATCTTCCAGAAACCTCTCTCATTGCTTGAGCCCAACGAGAAGTAGAATCAGCTAAAAGCAACACGCTCAATCCCATCTGACGATAGTATTCACCTAAAGTCGCGGCGGTGTAAACGGAAGCTTCTCTAGCCGCAACCGGCATGGAACTGGTATTACAAATTATTATTGTCCTTTCCATCAGCGTCTTGCCTGATCTAGAATCTTTAATTTTAGGAAACTCTCTTAACGTTTCTACAACTTCTCCCGCGCGTTCACCACAGGCAGCGATGATAACAATATCAACTTGCGCGTACCTGCTGGTTATTTGTTGTAAAACTGTTTTGCCCGCGCCAAAGGGACCAGGAATACAATATGTTCCTCCCGCGACAATAGGAAAAAAAGTATCAATTATTCTTATCTTAGTAACTAAAGCGTCTTTAGGAGACAGCTTCTGTCTATATGCTTTTATAGGTATTTTTATCGGCCACTGAAAAACCATAGACAGCTCTTTGACTACTTCCTTTTCATCTCTAATTTTAGCAATTATATCATTAACGCAGAAATCACCTGCTGAAGCGATTTCTTCAACGCTATAATCTCCATAAAAGTTAAAAGGCACCATGATGTAATGCTTAAATAATCCCTCCCGCACATATCCTAAAGGAGATCCTGCGATTAACTTACTACTGTTTACTTTCACTAACGGCGTAAAATGCCATTTTTTCTGATAATCTAAGGCTTCTAAATGCACCCCTCTGGGAAGAAAAAAACCATATTCGGAAGCCAATTCCGGTAAAGGATTTTGCAACCCGTCATAAATCTGACTTAAAATACCTGGACCCAACTGAACAGAAAGCATCTGACCTGAAAACTCAACTTTATCACCGATTTTTAGACCTTTTGTGCTCTCAAAAACCTGCATATACGCGGTGTTCCCTTTTATTTTTATGACCTCAGCTTTAAGGCGCTGATCACCAATGAGAACATAACCCACCTCATTTTGAACAATGTTGGCAAAAAATTCTACGGTAATCATGTTTCCATAGATAGAAATTATTTCGCCATAATTTTTATTCATATTTCACCTCACAAACTTCATCAAAAAGACGAAGACCATTATCCTTATTAAACGTAAACAATCTTTGAAGAATCTGCATTTTTAAAAAATACGCCGTCAAAAAATCCAAATCGAAATAATGCCCCGATTCTTTTTCTTCTATAATCTTCCACCTTAAATACAAAAGAAGTTTTTCCCTTTCTAAAGGATCATCAACCGTAAAAACTTCTCTTAACTTTGACGAAAGTTTATAGCTTCTGCCGTCACTATCAGCTTTGCGAAAAAAAGAAATCTCTTCTTTAACTCTATAATCAAACCGTTTATATTCTTTTAAAACATAGGTGTCTGTTTTATCCGAGATAAAATTATCAATATTTACATTCTCTAAAACCGCAAAATTTTCTTTACTTAACCACTTCCTCGCTTCATTTAAAAAATTTTCGGTTGTCACCTCTGGCCAGCGCGCGAATTGGAGAAAAGGCAATTGAGCCGCTAAATAATAATAATTACTCATTATCAATATTTAATACTTTAACTATGGCGGGACTCAAAAAAACCTTAAATGAGTCTAAAATGCTTTCATTGGTAAAATCATAATGTAGGTCTTGCCCCTTAATTCCTATACGAAATCCTTTATCTATATTATGATTAACTTTTATTTCAATCGTATCTTTGAGCTTATCTTTAAACTGACGAAGGAGTAAGTCTACTACCTTTTCCTTATCTGTAGAACTTACAACCGCCTCTACCACCACACTCTTATCTTTTGCCCAGCTATTAACAATCTTTACGATTAAATCATTAACAACCTCAACCTCTAATGCTTGTGAAATATCTTGATTAAGAATATTTTCAAACAATCTCACTATCTGCTCTCTAACAGTCAGTGCAACATCCCTTGCTGTTTGCTGTAACGCCGCCGTAGCATTTGTCTGTAATTTTTGGGCTTGACCCTGCGCCCTTTCTACTATTTTTTTTGCCTGATCGTTAGCATTATCTATGATTTTTTTTGCCTCCTGCTTTGCTCTATTCTCAATATCTAGCGATAACCTTTCAGCTTCACAAACACCGTCAGCCTTAATTTTCTCAATTAAATCTTCTAATTTCGTTTCCATTTTAACACCTTCTTATTTTATGTGATTCAACAGTTAAAATTTTAGATACATAAATCACTTTTTACAACTCCCTATTTTAATTACACTTTCGGGTTTTGCAATTATTTCATTATAATACCGAGCTATTTTTATTCAACAGTTTTTATCCCTACCCCACTTACCACCTACGCGGTGGTAAGTGGGGGCGTACTTATCCTTCTAAAAGGTGTTTTGCTGCGTCTAAATAATTATCTTCATTTATTATAGGCCGACCGACGACAATATAGTCAACACCGGCCTCAAATGCCACTTGCGCTGTAGTGATTCGAAGTTGATCTCCTATATCATCCCCAGTATTTCGTATTCCCGGAGTAACTACTTTAATATCAGGATAATTGCTCTTGATTCTCCGCGCGTCCCTAGCTGAAGCAATAACTCCATCTATTCCCACTTTATCGGCTAAACCAACAAGCCCATCAACATCAGAATCTACTGACTGAGAACTGGTTAATATCGTAACGCCTAAAATTAAAGGCAGCCTACAACCTCTCTGTTTGCTAACATTTACAACTTCTTCTTTTACCGCTGCCAACGCTTTTTCGCCCGCTTGCAAATGCACGGTAAACGCCCAACACCCTAATTGGGCGATAACGCTTGCTGTTCGTTTCATTGTATTTGGAATATCATAAAGTTTTAAATCAAGAAAAACATCTACCTTTTCTTTTATAATATCACTCAAAAACCTTGTCGTTCTATAATAAGTTTTTTGCATTTTGGACAATATGTATTTTCGCCAATATTGCCCAATG
>JBDRIY010000023.1:0-34990 GCA_043815445.1 Candidatus Omnitrophota bacterium | reverse complement strand
GGGGCAAGCTCACAGAATATCTTTGTAAATTGCCCGGCCTGGACTCCCCTCGGAGATACTCGGGGCAAGCTCACAGAATATCTTTGTAAATTGCCCGGCCTGGACTCGAACCAGGAAACTCAGATCCAAAACCTGATGTGTTACCGATTACACTACCGGGCAAAAATTTATATGAGAAATGGACAGCCGCAAGGGCTGTCCCTACATTTAGCTTGTTTCCCTAGAAAATTCTTTTTTTGGAGCAGTTTTTTCCTGCTGATGAGCATCTAAAACTTTGCTTTGAAGATAATCCCTAAATTCCTGATTAATAGGGTGCGCTAAGTCTTGATGAGTCGCTTGACGCGCCTCATCTCCTTCTCTATTGGAAGACAGGGGCAGCTGCACTCCGCAATGATTACAATACTGGCTTCCAACATCTACCTTTTTGCCGCAACGAGGACAAAATTGCTTCAATTTACGCGCCGGCATAGCGACAAACAAACCATTGTTACCTTCAATGACCTTGATATTTCTCACTACAAATGAGTTATCAAAAGTAACTGTGGCATAAGCTTTAAGGCGCTTGCCTTCACTTTCCCGAAGAGATACTCTGACTTCTGTAATCTCCATAGAATTAACCTCCTTCGATAACCTGTCTTAGGCAGCTAATCATCCTGCCCTTTCTGCCATGAAGAAACTCTTTAAAATTAAAAGAACCTGGCAGACTCAAAATGTCTGAACTTTAAACACAGCCCATCTATCCGGCACAATACTTCTTATTTTACGAATCGAAGTATTTTTACATATTGTATAAAAAGCGCTTCCTGAACCACTCATTTTTAAAAAAACTCCGTAACGTTCAAAGCGCTCTTTTGCCTTCTTTACTTTAGGGTAAACAGAACAGGTTTCTTTTTCTAAAATATTAAAAACATTTCTTTTAACTAAAGAAACATCTCCTTTAGCCAAAGCGTATTTTAGTATCTTAACATTATTAAAATTCTTTGTCAATTTTGCTTTAAAATTATTATAAACTTTTTTAGTAGATACTGGAATATTCGGCCAAACAATAAGATGTTTAAAACTTCTCTCAATATTAAGAGAGGCCGCTTTTTGCCCTTTTGCCTCTAAGAAAGCAAAAGAACTTTGGTTTAAGAAAAAATTAACATCGCTTCCTAAACTTGCCCCCAAATGGTAAAGTTTTTCTTTTTCTAATTTTAAATCTAAAAGTTTATTCAGGCCCAAAAGAACACTAGCGGCATTAGAAGACCCTCCGCCCAAACCTGCGCCTATAGGAATATTCTTATTAAGAAATATATTAAAACCAAAAGGAATTTTAAGCTTTTTTTGGGCCAAATTAGCGGCTTTAAAGCAAAGATTTTCATCAGTCTCTAAACTTTTAATATTTGAAGAAATATTAATATGGGGAGGTTTTGTTACTTCAATATCAATCCGATCAAATAAAGAAACTCTCTCAGCAATACTTTCTATCCGGTGAAAACCGCTGGGATACTTCCCTATTATATTAAGGTAAAGATTAATCTTGGCAGGGCTTAAAATGCTGATCTTACTGCCGTAAGAATTCTTGCGCTTTTTTAGCGATAGAATTAGCTCCGAGGCCATAAAAATCCATTAACTCCTGAGGCAAGCCTGACCGGCCAAAGCTATCTTCAACTCCTAAGCGTTCTATTCTAACCGGATACTTACGCGCCAGAACTTCAGATACTGCCGAAAATAAGCCGCCTATAACTTGATGTTCTTCACAAACAAGAATTTTTTTATATTTTTTGGCCATATCTACAATCAAGTTTTCATCTATAGGTTTTATGGTATGTAAGTTTACTACCGCGGGAATAATCCCTTGTTCTTTTAGGATTTCCCTTGCCTTCAAGGCTTCATTGACTATTATCCCGCAAGAGAGTATTGCTAAATCATTGCCTTCTTCCATAACATAACCTTTTCCTAAAATAAATTCTTTCTTATTCTCCAGTGTAGGAATTTTAGACCGGCCCAAACGAACATAAAAAGGACCTGAATTATTATAAGCGCAAATAATCGCCTGCCTTGTTTCAGGGCCGTCACAAGGAACAATTATCCTCATATTAGGGATAGCCCTGAAGAAATTTATATCTTCCAAAGCTTGATGAGACGCTCCATCTTCACCTACAGTTATACCGCCATGAGTAGCTACAATTTTAACATTGGAATTGCTGCAGCAAATCGTATTTCTCACCTGGTCTAAAGCCCTTGCTGTAGCAAACATAGCAAAAGTTGAAGCAAAAACAACTTTCCCGCAACTGGCAATACCGGCAGCCGCGGCCATCATATTTTGTTCGGCAACCCCAAAATTAAAAAATCTTTCCGGAAACTCTTTTCTAAAAAAAGAAGTCCGGGTCGAACCGGAAAGATCAGCATCTAAAACTATAACATTCTTATCTTGCTTCCCCAGCTCAATAAGAGTTTGGCCGTAAACATCGCGAGCGTATAATTTTTCCATAATACACCTTAAACGCTAAATGGAAATTTATCATTTAGCATTTTAAATTAATCATTTTTTCTTCCCCCATTTTAAAATGCTAAATTTGCAATTTAAAATGACTCACTATCTTCTTCTATTTCCTCAAGTTCCCTTAAAGCGATATCTCTTTCTTCTTCGGTAGGAGCTCTTCCGTGAAAATCTACAACATGCTCCATAAAAGAAACTCCTTTACCTTTAACTGTGTGAGCAATTATTACCGTAGGTTTCATTTTAACGTTTTTTGCTTTATCAAAAGATTGAAGAAGCTCCTCTATATTATGCCCATCGCATTGTACAACATGCCAGCCAAAAGCTTCCCATTTATTCATTAAAGGTTCTAAATTCATTATATCTTCAACCCTACCGTCTATTTGAAAACGGTTGCAGTCAACAATGCCGCAAAGATTATCCAATTTAAAATGGGCTGCTGCCATTGCCGCTTCCCAGATATTTCCTTCCTGAAGCTCCCCATCACCCATCAAACAATAAACCCGCCAGTCTTTTTTATCAACTTTCCCCGCTAAAGCCATGCCTAAAGCAACCGATAACCCCTGGCCCAAAGAACCGCTGGTGACATCTATGCCCGGAGTACATCTGTCAGGATGGCCTTGGAGCATTGAACCAAGCTTTCTCAGAGTCATAAGCTCTTTTTCAGGAAAATACCCGCTTAAAGATAAAGCGGCATAAACAGCAGGACAGCAATGCCCTTTAGAAAGATGAAATCTATCTCTATCCGGCAAGCAGGGATTTTTAGAATCATGGCGCATAACTTCGAAATAAAGACAAGTAATAATATCTGTCGCGGAAAGAGAACCTCCGGGATGGCCGCTATTAGCTTCAGCCAGCATCTTTATAATAAGCTTTCTGATTGTGTTAGCTTTATTTTTTAAGAATTTTATCTTCTTGCTCATACTCTTTAGATTTTAATTCCAAGCTTTTATTGCCGGGAAAATAAGCTTGTCCTTCTTTGTAATATTTAACGCCTTTTTCAATATCGCCCATCTGAATATAAAGATCTCCTAAGTGTTCATAAACATCCGGATCCTTAATAAAGCTTACAGCTTTATTAAGGCATTCTTCGGCCTTTTCTAGATTTCCTTTCTTAAAATAAATCCAGCCTAAACTGTCTAAATATGCGCCGTTTTCAGGCTCCTTTTCTAAAGCTTTTTTTACCATTTCTTCAGCTTGATCAAGCTTTACACCTTCACTAGCATAAGTATAACCTAATGAATTTAGAATAGAGGCGCAAGAAGAATCTTTCTCTAACCCCTTTTCCCAAACATCGATTGCCTCTGCCTGCCTGCCATTCTCATTGTAAAGATAACCTAGCCAGAAAAAAGCTTCAACATATTCAGGATTACTTTCTAAAATTCTTTCATATATTTGGATTGCTTCTTGAGGCTTTTTTTTATAAAAATAAAACTGCGCTAAATATTCAGAAATACCTATATCTTTAGGTTTTGCCTGATGCGCGTTCTTTAAAAACTCCTCATATTCTTTCTCCAGTTTATCATTCCGCTGAGCATAAGAATAAACAAAAATCAAAGCTAAAGAAACATCTAAATTATCAGGAGCAATTTCTTTTGCTTCTTTTAATACTTTCTCAGCTTCCTCAACTTTTTCTAAACGAATTAAAGCTGTTGCTATTTTTAAACGAATATGGATAGATTGAGGGTTTTTACTTTTCGCTTTCTCCAGCTCTTTTACACCTAAAAGATATTCTCCCTTTTCAATATAATAAACACCTTTAAGGTAATCACTGTAAAATCTGGCAATAGTTCTTTGATTTTGAGAAAACAAAGGTTGTGTCCAAAGACAAAGAACAGCAAGTATCAAAAAAAATCTCATTTCTTTAATTTAATACATAAACTATCTAAATTTTTTCAAAAGGAATTACTTAGATTTATGCCTCTTCTGTTTTCTTCTTTTTTTAAACCAATGTCTTTTTACTTTTTTTAACTTCTTCTTTTTTCCGCAAGGCATATCTTTCTCACTCCGTTCGCATTGCAAAATGCAAAATTAGCAATAAACAATGCAAAATGTTTTATAAATCTGTTGTCTTTTATTTTAAAATGCTAATTGCTAAATGATAATTGATAGATTATTTAAAGTTTTAATAAATTACCTTATTTAAAGGATATTCTATTATTCCCTGAGCGCCATTCTCTTTAAGGATAGGTAAAATTCTACGAACTTCCTTTTCCTCCACAATAACTTCACAAGCTATCCAATTTTTTAAAGTTAATGAGGAAATCGTTGGTTTTTTTAAAGCTGGAAGAAGAGCTAAGATTTTATTTAAATCTTTTTCCCGCACATTTAGTTTTAAGCCAACCTTATCCCGAGCATCTAATGCTCCCTTTAAGAGTAAAAGAATATATTCCATTTTCTTTTTTTTCCATTGATCCTTAAAAGAAGCTTTATTGGAGATAAATTTAGTAGTAGATAAGCAAACAGTGGCTATTTCCTCCAAACCATTAGCTCTGAGACTATCACCGGTTTCAGTAAGTTCTACTATAGCGTCAACAAGCCCGCTCTTTACCTTAACTTCTGTGGCTCCCCAGCTAAATTCAACATCTAAGCTTATATTTTTAGCCTTAAAAAATCCTTTAGTATACTTCAACAGCTCGGTAGCGACTCTTTTACCCTTTAAATCGCTAAGTTTTTTTATCTTAGAATCACCGCGGACAGCAACTACCCACCTAACAGGACTAAGCGTTCTTTTAGCATATAACAATTCCTCTAAACGCAGAACATCAGAACCATTCTCTAAAATCCAGTCCTCTCCGGTAATTCCACAGTCCAAAACCCCTTCTTCAACATAACGGGACATTTCTTGGGCTCGGATAAGCACAACTTTAATTTCAGAATCATCAATGGAAGGAAAGTAGGAGCGGGAGTTTAAGCAAATATTAAACCCTGCCATCTTAAAAATTTCCAGAGTTTTTTCCTGCAAGCTTCCTTTAGGTATCCCAAGTTTAAGTGTTTTCATGAAGCTAAATTATACAGTGCTAATATTGACTTGTAAAGAAAAAAATTCAATGGACCGGGACTGGCCAATATATCGGCTCGATACAAAATAATAAATTATTCAATAATACCCCTTGGGGCACAGGCGGGCGAACACACAGTCCGCCCCTGATAGAAGAATCTCGAATTGTAAACGCTTTCACTATTTCTATTATCTGCCCTTGTAAAACAAGCTAAAAATATGGTATTATTGAGTAGGCGTCCTTCGGGACACCAAAGCCACGGGCCCTCTCCTAATTTTAGGGGAGGGTTTTTTTAGGCAGCTCTGTTTTCAGAGCTGCCTACACAAGCCCCTGAGCCAACATAGCTTTGGCAACTTTCAAAAATCCAGCAATGTTCGCGCCATTAACTAAATTACCGGGAGTTCCATATTCTTCAGCTGCCCGGCTTGAGGCAGTATAAATATCTACCATAATTTGGTGAAGTTTCTTATCTACCTCTTCAAAACTCCATCCCAGGCGCTGTGAATTTTGGGCCATCTCTAACCCTGAAACAGCAACTCCTCCGGCATTAGCGGCTTTTCCCGGGCCATAACAAATTTTAGCCTCAAGAAATACCTTAACTGCTTCGGGAGTAGAAGGCATATTAGCGCCTTCAGCCGCCGCAATACAACCGTTCTTAACTAAAGTTTTAGCAGCTTCTCCGTCTAACTCGTTTTGAGTAGCGCTGGGTAAAGCGATATCACATTCTATATTCCAAATTCCGAAACAGCCTTCGGTGTATTTAGCGTCTTTATGCTCTTTAACATATTCTTTAATGCGTTTACGATCTACTTCTTTAAGCTGTCTTACCGTATTAAGATTAATTCCGTGTTTATCGTATATAAACCCGCTGGAATCTGACATTGCTACTACCTTAGCTCCAAGCTGAGTAGCTTTTTGATGAGCGTAAATAGCCACATTACCGGAACCTGAAATCACAGCTGTCTTGCCGGCAAAAGAATTTCCTTTAGCCTTTAACATCTCTTCGCAAAAATAAACACAGCCGTAACCAGTAGCTTCTGTTCTTGCCAGCGAACCTCCAAAATCTAAACCTTTGCCTGTTAAAATCCCATTAAATAATTTTGTAATCTTTTTCCATTGCCCGAACATATAGCCGATTTCCCTACCACCTACGCCAATATCTCCGGCAGGCACATCAGTGTCCGCCCCAATATGACGGTAAAGTTCGTTCATAAAGCTCTGGCAAAAGCGCATAACTTCAGAATCAGATTTACCTTTAGGGTCAAAATCGGATCCGCCTTTACTTCCGCCCATCATCAGGCCGGTTAAAGAGTTCTTAAATATCTGCTCAAACCCTAAAAATTTTATAATCCCCGTGTAAACTGAAGGGTGAAACCTTAAACCTCCTTTATAAGGGCCTAAGGCTGAATTAAACTGTATCCTCATGCCTCTATTTACCTGAATTTTACCTTTATCATCCTGCCAGGGAACCCTAAAAAAAATCTGCCTTTCCGGCTCGACTATTCTTTCTAAAAGCCCAGCTTCTTCGAACTCAGGGTGTTTTTCAATAACCGGCACTAACGATTCCAAGACTTCACTTACCGCTTGATAAAATTCAGGTTCATTGGCATTACGTTTTTTAACTATCCCTAAAACTCTTTTAATATAATCCCTGCTCATTTTAATAACTCCTCCTTCTATCTTCTACTTAGAAGATAATCCCGTATCCCTACGGCGGCTTTTTTAGCCATTCCCATTGCTTCGATGACTGTTCCTTCTCCGCCTACGATATCACCACCGGCAAAAACACCCTTAACTGAAGTTTCCATAATTTCAGGATTAACTACTAAATCCCCATACTTATCCACTTTTAATTCGGGTGTCACATTTGTAAGGACTTTATTAGCGCCCAGGCCCACAGCAATGATTGCAACATCGCAATCCGCTTGAAATTCACTTCCTTCAATTGCTACAGGCCTTCTTCGGCCTGAGGCATCCGGCTCGCCTAATTCACATTCCAAACACTCTATGTTTTTTACATGCCCGGCTTCATCACCTAAAAACCCTTTTGGCTGAACTAAAAATTTAAAACGTATTCCTTCTTCTTTAGCATGCTCAATTTCAAGCCTACGAGCAGGCATCTCTACTTCTGTACGCCTATAAAAAACTGTAGTGTTAGGATCTATACCCTTCATTTTTTGAAGGCGTCCGGCTGCTCTTGCCGCGTCCATGGCAGTATTGCCTCCTCCTATTATTATCATATGTTTACCGGTATTAACCGGTGTATGAAATTCAGGAAATTTATAGGCTGACATAAGGTTTATTCTAGTTAAAAATTCATTAGCTGAATATACATTGCTTAAATTCTCGCCTTCTATTCCTAAAAAAGAAGGCACTCCCGCGCCTAAGCCTAAAAACACAGCCTGAAATTCCTTTAAAAGTTCATCTAAGGTTATTACCTTACCTATAATATGGTTAACAACAATGCTTACTCCTAATTTTTTTAAAGAGTTAATCTCGTAGTCTAAAATATCCCGCGGCATTCTAAAGGGCGGAATTCCGTAGCGAAGAACTCCTCCGGATTTGTGAAGAGCTTCAAAAATCACAACTTCAGCTCCGCTTCTTGCTAATTCTCCAGCAGCACAAAGCCCTGCCGGCCCTGACCCAACAACCGCCACTTTCGTACCTGTAGGCAGCAGGCCTGCCTGCTCCTCTAATTTTTCAACCGCTTGTGATTCATTGCCGCAATTCTTCATTCCGTAATCGCCGATAAATCTTTCTAAAAAATGAATATTAATCGCTTGCTCTGAAGCAAAAGGCAGGCCTTTTTTTGTCAATATACAAGCCTTACGGCACTGGTATTCAGCCGGGCATACCCTTCCGCAGATAGAAGGAAAATTATTTTTCTCTCTAATTGTCCAGTAAGCTCCCCGGTAATCTTTTTCTGTAATTTGATAAATAAACTTTTTTATATCTATTCCTACGGGACAGCCCGAAATACAAACAGGATTTTTGCATTGAAGGCATCGCGAAGCTTCTTTAAGCGCTTCTTCTTCGCTGTAACCTAAAACTACCTCCTCAAAATTATTGGCTCTTATTGAGGCTTCCAACTCTTTTACTTTTATCAGCTCTTTTTTCATAATTTATTAAGCTTACAAACATGCTTTTCTTTTTCTTCATAAACTCTATTTCGCTTTTCTAATTCAGTCCAATTAACTAAATGGCCGTCAAATTCAGGGCCGTCAACGCAAGCAAATTTAACCTGTCCGCTCACTGTTACCCTGCATCCTCCGCACATTCCAGTGGCATCGATCATCAAGGAATTTAAAGAAACTAAAGTTTTTAGGCCCGCTTCTTTAGTAACCAAAGCTGTATTTTTCATCATAGGTATTGGGCCGACAGAATACATAAGGCTATATTTATCTTTGGCTGTTAACTCCTTTAATACTTCAGTAACAAAGCCCTTGCGGCCATAAGTGCCGTCATCCGTTGTGACATAAAACTCATCAGATACCTTTTTAAGTTCTTCTTCTAAAATTAATATATCTTTAGACCTAGCCCCTAATATAGTTGCTATATGATTTCCGGCCTGTTTTAAAGCTTTAGCCACTGGATAGATTTCAGCAATGCCCACTCCTCCGCCGACTAAAATAACTTTGCCGTAATTCTTAATCTCCGTAGAATGGCCCAAAGGCCCTGCTAAAGCGTATAATGAATCGCCTATGTTCAGCCTCCCTAAAAGTTTAGTAGTTAAACCTAACTCCTGCACAATTAAAGTCACTGTCCCTTTTTCTATATTTCTATCAACAATAGTTAAAGGAATTCGTTCTCCCTCTTCTTTAACCATAAGAACAACAAATTGCCCCGGCCCTGCTTTTTTAGCAATCAAAGGCGCAGCAGCCTCAAACCAAACAACTTTTATCCCTTGCGAATCCACCAAAATTTTTTTCTCTACTATCTTCATTTTTTCACCCTCTAAAAAACAAAAGGACACCTTTTCTCCATCAAGAAAAGACGTCCTTGTCCTTTATAAAAATATACCAAATTTATTCTCTCTGTCAAGAAAATTCTCGATGATAGATACTAGATAGCTCATAAGATACCTAAGCATCGAGCATCAAGTATCGAGTATCGAGTATCGAGCATCGAGTATCGAGCGAGTAATTTAACCGCGCCGTTTACTAATGAAATCACAATTATCCCGGCAATAGCAACTCCTATCAAAATTGCTAAAAAAGCCTTTCTTATTCTTATTTTAAATAAAGTCGCGGCAGCTGTCCCTGTCCAAGCTCCGGTTACTGGCAAAGGTATAGCCACAAAAAGAATCAAGCCCCAAAATCCCCACTTCTCCACAATTTTTGACTTTTTTTCTACCCTCTTAAACCACCATTTAAAAAACTTGCCTAAAAATTTTATGTTTTCCAATTTATGAAAAGAATATTTTAAAAAAAGAAGTAAAGGTAAGACCGGCAGCATATTTCCTAAAAGCGATAAAAAATAAACTTTTAACGCCGGAAGGCCAAACTTCATCATCCCCAAAGGAATTGCCAGCCTTAACTCAAAAATAGGAAGCGCCGCTATCAGCATAACCGCTATTTCCTTAGAAAAAACCGCGGCTAAAATTGAAATAATTTTACTCTTTATACCCATATTTACCTAGAGCTTAAAAACCGGCCAAAAGCAGCTCCTTCCCTAAACTCCTCAAAATCAACTTCGTTCATCTCCTCAGGAAAAGTCACCTTACCTAATCAGCACCTAATCAGCACCATATTATTTAAAGATATAAGTTGTAGCCCTACCTTTTCCCTGCCGCGCAATGATATTTTTATTAAACAAATCATTCAACTCTTCATAAGCAGTTTTATGAGAAACTTTATTGATCCGCATATACTTACCTTTTGTGATTTTCCCATAAGTTTTAATATAGTCTATCGCTTTTCTCTGTCTATCATTCAAATCTAATTTTTGTATTAGCAAACGCGCAGATAGAATTACCAATTTCTTTAGAAGGTACTAGCTTAAATTCTACCCTCTGAGTTTCGCCTTTTTTAATTAACTTAAAAATTTTTTCTTTTGCCATTTTTTCTCATTATATCTCTCTATTAGCTTCGTTCATCTTACAATAATATTCTATTGTTTCTTATCTAAAATACAATATTTTTTTCAAAACAGTTCCTTAAAAAATACTCTTAAGGTGTGTATTGCGGATTGTTAAAGAGGTAAAATTGACGGTTTTTTAGAAAGCGTTTTCAAATTATCTTCTAAAATCTTACCCTGAGTGGCAAAAAGCTCTTATATTATGGTATATTTATATAATATGGGAAGGAAAAATTCAACTAAAAATAAAAACCGTGGTTTTGAGTTAATATGCCTAGGGATTGGTTTATGCGTTCTTTCCGGGTTAGGGATATTGACACTACGCGGCAATACTACCCCCCCCCAACCAGCTATAAAATTAAACCCGCCGGAAAAAGCAGCTATATATGATTTACCACAACCCGGTCAATTACTTCCCTTATCAAAGAATTACTCTTACCCTGTATTAAAAGGAATAAAAATCGACCCCAAAGACCCGTTTAAATTAGAGTTTATTGTAGATACCCAAAATGAGAAAGATGCAAGTAAAGAAGAACTATCTACGCTAATAAAATATTTCTTAGCCGGCCTCACTATACCAGAAAAATATTTGTGGGTAAATTTATCCCCTTACGAAAAAAATAAAGTTATTCCTGAGAAGTTAGGGCTAACGGAATTAGGTAAAAATTTGTTATGCCAGGATTACATGTTGAAACAATTAGTTTCATCGCTGATTTATCCAGAAAGTCCTACCGGAAAAAAATACTGGAACAAAACCTATCAAAAAGTGCATCAATTAGCATCTACTACAAATATTCCTATTGAGACTTTTAATAAAGTCTGGATTGTTCCTGAGAGAGCAGAGGTTTACGAGAATAAAGATGTAGCTTTGATAACAGACACGAAGTTAAAAGTGCTAAGCGAACAAGATTATTTAGCATTAGAAAAGAATATTTCACAAGAAAGACAATTGAAGCGAGATTTAACCACCCAAGTAAATAAGGCATCGCAAGAGATTTTAAAGGAAACTATCCTCCCTGAGATAGAGCGGGATGTAAACGAAGGAGAAAATTTTGCCCAACTGCGCCAAATTTATCATTCTTTGATATTGGGTGTATGGTTTAAAAAGAAATTAAAAGATTCTATTTATCAGTATTACATTGGCCAAGGGAAAATTGAAGGGGTAGATTTAGAAAATAAAAATGTTAAAGAAAAAATCTACAATCTTTATGTAGAGAGTTTTAAAAAGAGAGTTTACGACTTTATTAAAACTGAGTATGAACCATCTTTAAGAAGAAAAATTAAAAGGAGATATTATTCAGGAGGAATTGAGTTTGCGCGTTATTTTGAAGGAATAGATACAGTTATTAAATATACATCCAGTTCAGCTATTGGCACTAACGCCTTTAAAAATTCCGAAAGACTAAAAAATGCTAAAGTTCAGGTAAAGACAATTTCACATAACCAAGCTAGTAGTGGTGTAGAAGGCGAAAAACAGGGTGTTAACCTAAATAATATAGCAGCCGGCGAGATACCAATAGGGACAGAAATCCATCAAATAGGTGTTAGCGAATTTGTGCTGGTTTCTCCTGATGTAATAAAAACTCTAAATTTTATTAATGTTGAGGCTTTGAAACGATCCGGGGTAAGCGAAGACAAAACCGTAGGTAAAGTAGGTTATATCGAGAGGAGTTGGTATGGCTGGGGCAAGAAGATTAACGTAAAGGGAAGAATAATCTATTATATTGATGCCATAAGGCTATCGCCATTGCTTTATAAAGGAAGGGGTAGCCCAAATCACGCAGCCCAAGTATTTGAGGATCCTGAGGCCAGAGAAAAATACTTTAATCTTAGCGATAAAGAATTCTTCATCAAAGGGCATACTCACACCAAAAAATGGGCATATGCTGAATTCTTAGGAATGACCGATGTATCCGGAGCATACATAGATTTTGTCCTAGGGCAGCCTCAAAATATCACAAATAAAGATGGTGAACTCATTAAAATTTCCCCTTTCCATATTGGCCTTTACGCTATTATAGGTGTTTCTAAAGATCAACCTTCGATTAGGTTCTATTCAAAAAAAGTCATAGCAGATGGAGTGCATAAGATGTTTAAAGATTTTGTGGGAGAAATTAAGCATGAAGATGCTTACGGAGATAAGCTAACACCAAAAATACATGCACTCTTTGAGCTTGGTAATAAATGGAATGAAGATATGAGTATTGTGAAGAAATATGTTGAATCCAGTAAAGAAGTTGATAGTTTTAAACAAAATACCTCTGATGACTCAAAGGCAAAGCCTGCTGGAGCCGTTTCTTTACCGGCGAAGAGCGACAAGGAAACTATTACTTTTCCCGATGATGTACACACAGAAAATGAGGAATATCTTCACCCTATCTTACAATGGCCATTGTTAAAGACAGAAAATCCGGATAGTGATGTAAAAGAAGAACTTGAAAATATTGAAGCGCTTGCCCTTTATATACGGGCATTAGGAGAACAAGAAATAGATGAAGAAGGCAATATAGTTATTACTGAGCCAGGCAGAATAGAACAAATGATAAAATTAGATATATATGGAAGACAACACATAAATGATTACCAGCACGGCGGAATGAAATTGAAAATGAGGCTGGAACACTTTATTGAAGATAAAGGTTTAACTACTAAGTTTGGAATTTTAAAGCTTGAGCAAGCGACAGCTCTTGTCGAAAATAAAGTGAGAGGTTTACTCAGTAACAAAACAACGAATATTAAAAAAATTCAAGTAATGCAGTGGTTAGGAAACGGCAACGTTCTTGTTAATTTAGATGAGAGCGATAAGAAAAGAAGGATTTTGGTGTATTTAGGACCAGTTAGGGATTTTACGCCCGAAAGCTATTCTTATGCATTTATCCCTTTAGATGTAAATGGTAAAGTTACTTCTTCTAAACCAATTACTATTTCTCCCTCTGAAGCTTCTACCCTTAAATATAGTCTCAGAAAAATAACTCCCTTGGCTGCTTCTTCACCTTCTACCAAAGGCGGAATCGCCCTTAAAAATATTAACCCTCAAATTTCCGCCAGCAGCAGCCTACGCTTTAACCTTCCTCCTGAAACCATCCAAAAGTTTCAAAACAGTTCAGGGCTTACTTTTGAAATTATAAAAATAGAACAAGAAGTGGATGTTAACAGGACGTTAGGAATTGGAAAAAGATAGCTATCTTCTTTTAAGGGAAAATTGCTTTAAGAAATTGCTCTGTAAGAAATTGCTCTTGACAAGATATACGTTAGCTATAAAATAAAGAATGGGCGGTAAGACCGCTGTGGGCTGTTCTAGGTGTTTCCTTCCGGATGGTTGGCAATAGCCTAGACACAACAAGCCTACAGGGCGCGCTCATTTTTTATTTTAAGGTAAAAATAACCCATCATAAATAATCCTTTCTTCGCTAAATACGTTAAACCAAGAAAAATCCTTGTTTTCATATTTTCTAAATATTCCCCAACAAAATATATCTACAGCCTGTAAGCCTAAATTTTCGTGAGATAAATAATGATAAATATCTAAAGGAACTTTGGGGTCTAACCTACTTTGCACTTGTCCAACAATATAAGAATTAAACTCCTTGATTTCTGGCCTGCTCTTGCTTTTGTCTACAATAAGCTCTACCCTTGTCGTTGCCTTTTCAAAAGGAACTTTTTCCAGCACTAATCTTGCAAGATAATTATAAACTCTTTCTTTTTCTTTAGTTAACTTTTCATACAACCTTTTCTTATTTAGAGTAAGGCTGTAAAGCCTAAAGTTTGATCCACTAATTTGTCGATAAAAATATTTCTTTACCTCTAAAGATGTCTTGTAGCCTTTTAATTCTGGTGAGGCTTTCCTCTTGAGTTTTTTCATCTTTAGCTTTCTTTTTAAAGTACGCTTAACGGCATTTATAAGCGCCCTGTTTTTATCTATACCATTTATAGTTAAAATGGTGATCGTAAAGAATTTGGAAGGTTTCTTGTTTACAAAATCAAATCCCAAGTCACCGCTTTCATCTAAATAAAGATAGAACATTGCTTCGCCTCTCTATTAGCTTCGTTCCTTAGAAAAAAACGCGGCTAAAATTGAAATAATTTTACTCTTTATACCCATATTCACCTATAGCTTAAATTCGACTGGAAACTACTCCCGGGCTAAACCTTTCAAAATCAGCCGGGTTCATCTTTCAAACGTAAAATAAACCTTATGAACCTTAAAGTATCCACAACCGGCCTGATTCGGCTGAAATTATTTTTAGAATAAATACTTTGTATAGGGACGCTCTTTATAACAAAACCCTGCCGGGCTGCTTTGATAATAATTTCCGACTCTATCTCAAACTTGCTGGTTTTAATTCTTACCTTTTCCAAAACTTCACGCTTAATTAAACGAAAACCGCACTGAGTATCAGGTATATTCACTCCGGCTATTTTAGAAATAAACCAAGACATAAATTTATTAGTTATAACTCTTATTTTAGGCATACCCATGGGATTATGCATACGATTACCTATAATAAAATCCGCTCCTTTGTCAGCTTGTTTCAAAAATTCATCAATATCTAAAGGGCTATGCTGGCCGTCAGAATCCATAGTCATAATATAATCAAAATCCTTATTCTTAAAAAGATACGCTATTCCTTTTTTTAAAGACATACCTTTGCCAAGATTTCTATCATTCCTAATTACCATTTCAGCTCTTTCTTCAGCAACTTTATAAGTAGCGTCTTTTGAGCCGTCATCAACTACTAAAACACAAAGCTCTCTTTCACACAGTTCATTCAAAACTGAAACTAAATTCAGCTCTTCATTGTAAGCAGGAATTACTACCCAAACCTTCATTCGCTCCGCTCATTACTCGATACTCGATGATAGATGCTAGATACTCGCAAAAAGAATCAAGGAACGAAAATCCAGTATCGAGGATCGAGTATCGTGTATCTATAAATCTTTGTTTAACCAATATTTTTTAAACATATACCATTGCCCGGGATATTTTTTTATATACTTTTCTAAAATAGAAATATATTTCTTAGCCAAGGACTGTTCATCTTGAAAATCATTTTTATTATAAAAAATAGGCTCTCCGTATTCTAACCGGTAAAAATTTCTATTTTTTTCTCTAACCAAAAAAACAGGGGTAATGGGCGCTCCTGTTTTTAAGGCAAAAAAAGCAATTCCCCTGGGAATATACGTATATTTAGAAAACATTTTAACCTTTAGGCCTTTGCCGGAAAAATTCCTATCCCCTAACAAAGCAACCAGCCTCTTATTTTCTAAAGCCTGGATACAACCCCTGACTGAAGCGCCGGTAGAAATCACTTTCATCCCGGACATATGCCGCTGATGATCAAAAAACCGGTTTAAGCGCTTATCTTTATGAGGAAGAGCAATAACGCTGAGAGGATACCCTAAGAGAGATGTTATCGCTCCGGCTAATTCATAATTTCCCAAATGAGCGCCAAGAATAATAACACCCTTACTTTGAGCTATAGATAAATTCAAATTTTCTAAATTGCTAATTTGGACATATTTCTTTATAAAACGATAATCTAATTTATGGCGCCTGAAAAAATCTACTAAATAATATGAGAAATTAATAAAAACTTGTTTGGCCTGCTCTTCTATATCTTTTTTACCTTTAACTACCTGAGAAAGATTATAGATTACAGCCTCTCTGTCTTTCTTAGAAAAATAAAAATGCAGAGTGGCAAGAAACTTTGCCGCTGAATAACAAATATTACGCGGTAAAATTGACGCCAATACGCGCCCTATCAAAAAAAGATAATACATTTCTTATCCTTAATCTATCTGATTAATCCTAATGCCTCAATACATTAAAATTCCAAATCCCAAGCATCAAATTCCAAATAAATTCCAATAATCAAATTCCAAACGAAGAATTTTTTGTTTCGGCCATTGAAATTTTAGTAATTAGAATTTCCAGCCCGAGGCTGGTCAGCCTTTGGCTGAATTGGTGATTTGGAATTTTATTTTTTAAAAATTAATTATTTTTTAATTTATTAATTCTAAAATTAAATCTACAATTTTAGGAGAAGAATCAATAAAAGAAATATCTTTAGTGCGTTCTTTTAAAAAAAACATTTTTTCTTTATCCTTAAGGAGATTGCTAATAATCCAGCCAACCTCATTAACCTCCTCAGCTTTTATTACTGCCTGCTTCTTAAGAAGATAACTAACGTTTCTTTCTTCCTGGCCGGGAATAGGGTTAACAACAATTATAGATAAATTTTTAGCCAAAGCTTCGGAAACAGTTATACCTCCGCCTTTAGTGATAATTATATCGGAAAAATCCATAATCTTATGAATAGAGCTTGTATAACTAAATACGAAAATGGGCTTTCTAAATTTAATTTTATTTCTGATGAACCAATCATAAAGATTTTTATTAGCGCCGCAAACTACAATAATTTGAAAATTATCATTTAAAACGTCTAAAGCTTTAGCAACCGCTTTGATAGGCCCTATACCTAAACCTCCGCCCATTATCAATACTGAATCTAAATCTTTAGAAAAACTTAGTTCTTTGCTAACCTGTTCTTTGGAATACGCTGTTAAAAAGTTTACTGAAATAGGTATTCCTAAAATCTTTATTTTTTCTTCTTCAACTCCTTCATGGATTAAAGCCTCTTTAGCTTCTTGGCAGGCCACAACATACTTATCCACAAAAGGATGAATCCAAAAACGATGAGGGTGATAATCAGTAACAATAGCCACAAGAGGAATTATTAAGCCAAATCTTTCCTTAAAATCAGCAATTAATCGGCAAGGAAAAGCCTGGGTAGCAACAAAACAATCAGGTTTATATTTCTTTACAAAACCGCTTAACCTTCGAAAAGTAATTCTATTGATAAATTTAAGATAGGGGCTTATAGCCTTGACAACTTTTTTACGGTCATAAGCCCTGCCCCACAAAGAAGGCCAATATTTTATAGTTAGCATATAAATAAAATCAATTACCTTCTCTGATCTGGGATAAAAATATCCTAAGATATTTAAGCTTGACACCTTTGCCTGAGAATTTCTATTAAGAAAAGCTTCTTTTAAATTATGAGCCGCCTTACTATGGCCGCCAAATTTAGAAATATGAAGAATATAAACCTTTTTCAAGATAACCTCCGCTGAAACTATTACTAATTTTAAATTTTGTCGTTTTTCGTTTTACATTTTAATTTGTCATTTTGATTTTTACGCTTTGATTTTTAATATTTTCAAAAATATTCCCTATAGACATCCAAAATACGCTGCAAGAACGGCCTCGCTCTTTTACAATCATTATCTAAAAAAGGCGATACGCCGTAATGTAAACATCCTGAAGAAGATGATATCGCCGGCTTATAAGCCGGCGGCTTTAATTCTGTAAAAATATAATCTTTTAAAAAACCATAGAACCCTTCTTTGGCATTAAGCCTGCCGCTAAAAGAAATAACAAAATCATCACTTTGAGTTTTGTCCTTAACCCTGCTGAGGATATGTTTTATCTTACCCGCGATATAATCTTTGGCGAACGAATTAAGGGTTTGAGTGCTTAAATTCATATAACCCTCTTCTTTTTTTACAGTTATCTCTTTAAAATAAGGTACTTCTTTAAAGGAAATATAACGCTCAAATACTTCTTGAGCTAAAGCAAAAGGAAAAATAAACTTTTTTGATAACTCCTCTATTATTTTTTTTAAACCAAAATCAAATTCATCGGCGTAAATAAAACCATTTTTATCCGCGCAAATAAAACGGCTTTGAGTATAATCAATGCTTACAGCGGCCTGAAGCGCCTGTATTCCGGTATAAACTTTAGAGGGAGCAAAGGCTGTTGAGAAAATACTAACCGCGGAAGCGACAAAACCCGCGAAATTTATATCCAAATTATCAAAAACATCTTCAATATCTTTATATATTTTTTCTTTAACCCATATAAGCAGCGACTGCAGTTTTATTTTCTGGGCCCAAACTCCTAAAGGAATTGTCTGGTAATTACTGCCTTCTATCTCACAGCTCAAAACGATATTATGGATACAAGAATCATCCCAGCTTAAAAATTTATCTTCAATACGTTTTTTGATAAAAGAAATATCCCCAAGAGTAATTTTCTTTCTTCTTTTCAGGGGAAAGATTTCTTCAACTATCTCTTTACCGCAAAGCCTATAGGGCATTTCCAGGAAAACTTTCTCTACATTAAAAGAATACTTTTTTTGAATCTCTTTTATTTTTTGAGCAAAAATATCTAAATTTTCTCTAAGACAATCCGCGATAGAGTTGTTTTTATAAAGTAAAGGGACTTTTAACTCTTGCAGAAAAACGCAAGAACCTTTTTTAATCACTCCAAAAGAAATAAATGCCCCGTCTTCATCTAAAAATACAGCGCAAACCCCTCTCATTGATTTTCTCGATACTCGATACTCAATTCTCGATTCTCGATATTTATTTTTATACCCATTGCTCACTCTATCCGCCGCACTGAACTACGCAGATATTAACGCGGATGAACGCTGAAAATATCCGCGTTTATCCGCATTCTCCGAAATCCGCGTTAATCCGCGTTTTATCTTTTGAATCCAACATAAACTTTTTTATACCTTAAATCTATATACTTGACTAAAGGTAATTTATCTTTTAATTCCCCGCTTATAACGCTCTTAAGAAGCTTTATTTTTTGGCTGAATTCACCTTCGCCCACAATCACTTTTATATCTTCGTTAGATAAATCCGCGGCTATTCCGGTTTTTTTCTCCTCCATAACAAAATAAGCGGCTTCAAGGCTTACGGAATTTATTAATTCCACCGCGAATTCATTTAAAAGCTGCTCTTCTTTTAAGATTCTTATGAGGCCAAAAGCATACTCCAGTTTCCTATCATCTATATGCTCGCCCTTTAAAAACAAACGGCCGCGGCTATCAATTTCAATAGTAATAAGGCCGGGCAAAGGCTGGCTGGAGCCGGCGCTTAACACTACCGCCTTTTTATCAACAGAATAAAACATTTTACCTTTTATCTGAGCAACAGGAAACCTTTTTTCTACTTCTATTATAATCGTAGATGGAAACTCTTTTGAAACAGAAACCCGCTTATATTCCGGATGCCCTCTTATAATGTTGGAAGAAATAACAGCCGTATTTATGCTGAATAAAGATTTTCCTTCTATTTCCTCCCTTAACCCTCTGTTCAAAGCCATGTTAGAAATAATATCGCTATCTTTTACCTTAAAGCTATCCGAAGTGCAAACTACATAACCTATTCCGCCTAAAATAACAGCAAAAAAAACTCCAATACTAAGAACCAAAATAAACTTAGGGCTTAACTTCAAATTAACTTTTTTACGCCTTTTGTACTTCTTTCGTTTTTTCATTAAATGCCATCTCCGTAATTTTTAAAATTAATTGATCAAAATTTAAGCCCCAAGCCTTTGCTGACAAAGGAAGCAAGCTATGGGAAGTCAATCCGGGTATAGAATTAACTTCTAAGACATAAGGATCATTATTTTGGCTCAAACGAATATCAACCCGGGAAAAATGCCTACAGTTCAAAACCTTGTGAGCTAAAAAACACACTTCCTGAACCTTTTTGTAAATACTACTTTCTAATTCAGCTGGAGCTTTAAACTCTGTTTTTCCCTCAGTGTATTTATTGGCAAAATCATAATACCCCTGCTTAGGGAAAATCTCTACTACAGCTAAAGGCTTATTATCTAAAATTCCCACAGTCAATTCTCGGCCCTCAATGTACTCTTCTATTATTATCTGATTTTGGCCCGGACACACGAATGCCTTAACCGCCGCCTGCTTTAAGCCGGCCTTTTCTTGGATAATTGAAACTCCCAGGCTGGAACCGCAAGAGCAGGGTTTTGTTACAACCGGATACTTAACTATCTCAGGTATATTTTTAATATCCCAACAAATATCAAAATTAGGAGTAGGAAGGCCTGATTTAATAAAAATATTCTTTGAAGCTATTTTATCCATTGCCAAAAAACTTGCCTGCGGCCCTGAACCGCTATAAACTATATCTAATTCTTCTAAAATTTGCTGAATTTTGCCGTCTTCGCCAAACTCTCCATGAAGGGCAATAAAAGCTAAATCAATATTCGCTAAACTGATAAGTTCCTTAACTTTTTCTTTTTGAGAAGTATATATATCAATAAAAACAGCATTTAATTTATTCCTCCTTAAAGCCTGATACGACTCCCAGGCTGAAATAAGAGAAATCTCCCTCTCCCCGGAAACCCCTCCGCCTAAAACACCTATTTTAATATCCTTTAAATCCATAATATTGTTTAAGAATAAATCCGAATATCGAAATTCGAAATCCAAAACAAATCCGAAATTCAAAATGAAGAAAACATAAAACAAAAAACTGAGTTTATCAGTGTTTCAAATTTTCTCCATTTTCTTCATTTGTTTCGAATTTCGTGCTTCGGATTTCGGATTTTTCCATTAAGCCCATCTTTTAATCTCTTCGCTTAAAACTAATTTATATTTTTTATAAACTCTATCTTTAATCTTTTTAATCAAATAATCTACGTCATTGTATTTAGCGCCGCCGATATTAATAATAAAGTTAGCGTGCTTGTGGGAAACTTGGGCTCCGCCTTTTTTTAGGCCTTTCAACCCACAAGCTTCAATAAGATAACCAGCGCTAAATTCTGAAGGATTTTTAAAAATACAGCCGCAGCTGGGAAAACTGAAATCCTGTCCGCTTAACCTTTTTGATAAAAAACTACGAACTCTTTGTTTTAAATCTTTTCCTAAGGATAAATTAAACTTAGCTCTTAAAATAATATAATCTTCAAGAGAAGAGTATCTATATCCGAATACAATCTCATCTTTTTTAAATGTCCGCGGCTGGCCTTTTTTATCTATAACATCAACGCTTTCAAGGCAAGAACTAATGTCCTTAGCAAACGAGGAAGCATTCATACATAAAAGCCCGCCTATTGATGCTGGAATACCGGCTAAATTCTCTAAACCGGCTAAATTGTTCTCAAGACAATATTTTATCAGAAAAGAAAGCAAAGTTAAAGCTCCAACTTCTAAATAATTATCGTCTTGTTTTACATAGCTGAATTCCTGCCCTAATTTTACTACAGGTTTTTTAATAGTTTTATCTTTAATAAGAAGATTTGAGCCGTTTCCTAATATGTAAAATGAAGAGCTATCATTAATTATCCGCTCCAAAGCTTCTTCATTGCCAGCCTCAAAAAAATACCCCGCCCTACCCCCTATCTTTATAGAAGTCCGGCACCCCAAATCAACATCTTGCTTGAACTTTATCCCGTTAGAAGTCCGCTTCGCGGCATCCGCCCGAGGCGGATTACTTCTAACGGGATTTATCTTCTCTAAATTCATTTATGGCTTCACTGATTAAAATATTTATATCTCCGGCTCCCAGGGCTAAAACCAAATCGCCGGTTTCAAAACAATAAGGGAGCACTTTGGGAATCTTATCTTTAGGTATATATTCCAGTTCTCCGCTGAATTTAGCGCTAATTTTTTTACAAAGCGCCTGAGAGCTAATTCCTTCGCAGGCCTGTTCACAGGCTCCGTAAATATCAGTTATCACCAATTTATCAACTCCACTAAAACAATTAGAAAATTCTTCATAAAGAGATTGGACCCTGCTGTAACGATGGGGCTGAAAAACAACAAATAAACGTTTTGGCTTAAGCAGGCGGGCTGAAGTTATAACTGCTTTAATTTCTGTGGGATGATGAGCATAATCATCAACAAAAGTTACTCCCCTTAAATTTTCTTTAACCTGAAACCGCCTTTTTGTCCCTTTAAAGCCTCTTAAGGCTTTGTTAGCTTTTTCTAAATCTTCACCTAAATGATACAAAAAAGCAAAGGCTGCCAAAGCATTAAGGCAATTGTGCCTTCCTAAAAGAGGGAGTTTAGCGGAAAGAATAAAATTTTCCTTTATATACAAGTCAAAACAGCTAAACCCGCTATCAAACTTAAAATTTTTTCCTCTAACTAAGTTAGTTTCTTCCCAGCCAAAGCTTATCCCGCCTAACGCGGAAACAATCTTCGATAAATAAGGCTGATCGCCCCAGCCGATAACTTTATTTTTAGCTTGTCCGGCAAATTGAAAAAAACTTTTTTTCAAACCCTCAAAATCTTGATAATACTCAAGATGTTCCCTGTCTATATTAGTTAACAGTGAAACCCAGGGCTGACAATAAAGAAAACTGCCGTCACTCTCATCTGTCTCAACAACAAAATAATCATTTTCCTGCTTAGCTGGCTGAGTATGGTTGAGGCAGGTTCCTCCTAAGAATACAGCCGGATTATAACCTAACGAAGTCAAAAGGTAACTTATCAAAGATGTGGTTGTAGTTTTTCCGTGGCTTCCAGCCACGGCAACTGTTTTCGCGCCTTTACAAAGTTCGGCTAAAAACCAGCCTCTTTTTAAAATAGTTATTCCCTTATTTTGAGCTTCTATTATTTCAGGATTGTCAACTGTTATAGCTGAAGAATACCCTAAAATATCCGTATCAGCGCTAAGCTGTTCTTTTTTATGGCCGATAAAAACCTTTATCCCGTAAGCTTGGAGCTCTCTAGTTTTAGAACTTTCAGAGATATCTGAGCCGGTGACATTATACCCCTTATCTTTTAAAAAAAAAGCTAAACTGCTCATCCCTGCTCCGCCAATACCAATAAAATGAATATTCTTTACTCCCAATAAAATGTTTTCCATTTTTCCTCCAAATCATCAAAACTCTGTAGATAATAAGAAATCTTTGAAAAAGCCTCTACTACACTGCTGCCTTTTTTAAGATAATAAAGAAAACGGGAAAAGCTATATTCACCGTATTGCTTTTTGAAAAAGTTAACCAATGAAAAAGCTTCCAGGTAAAAAAGATTAACAAAATCTTTAGATTCACCATTTAGGCCTCCGGGTGTTATCTGATTTAATTTTTCCAATTTAATATAACTATTATCCTTTATTTTTTGCTCTAAATAAAAGAGATTTTTTTTATATAAACCGCCTGCTTGTTTATCTTCTATATAGGTGGCAACCCCTTCATCCAGCCAAAGAGGAAAATAACCTTTTCCCATATACTCTCTAAAAATTATATGAGTAAGCTCATGAGCAAGAATAGGAATAAACTTTTCCTGGTCAGGATAGGTATAAATTATTTTATCTTGATAATGGACGCAAGCTCCCGACCAACTGGAACAATTAAAACTATCAAGGTAATTCTGTTTATCCTTGGCTACAAAAATCCGCGCTCTATTTTCCCAAAGCCAAAATTCATCTCTGGTAAAACTAAACTCATGAGTTATTGTTTTATAAAAACCTTCAGCTTTATTTTTAACCTTATAAATGTAAGACTGGCCGACATCGGGATGATAATTAATAAAAAAATGCTCTGAGCGCAACTGCTTAAAATTATTTTCTTCAGCCCGCGCCGGCATATTAAACAAAATACTAAAAATGAACGCTATTACAAAAATCCTCAAAAGATACTCCTAACTTGAAGCCGCTTAAATTTTCCTTTATGGACTCTCTTAAATTGTTATCTTCAATAAGCTTTTTAAGCAAAGTGCTGAAATCATTAAAAGAAAAATTATCCTGCAAACGCACAAAAGCCGCGCCTTTTTCCTTAAAATAAAAAGCATTTTCTTTTTGGTGAGCGCCGGCTTTAGGATAAGGTATCAAAACTGAAGGTAGTTTATAATAAGCAAGCTCCCCTAAAGTATTAGCTCCGGCCCGGGAAATCACTATATCCGCGGCGCTGTAAAGAAGCTCAACTTCATAATGAAAATCCTTAACAAAGCTATTCTTAGCTATATTATCATATAATTTCAAAATGTCAGAATAACCTTCGCGGCCGGTAAGATGAATGATTTGAAAATTATTTTCAGCGCTCTGAACAAACTTCATAAAAATTTGATTAATAAAAGATGAGCCTTGGCTTCCTCCTAAACAAAAAACAATTGGCCTTTGATCAAAGTTCAAAATCTTACGGGCGGCAGCCTTATCTATTGTTCTTATATTTTCTCTCATAGGAATTCCTATTTCAAAGCCCCATAAAACTTTATCTACGAAAAAAGAAAGAACTTTATTGGCCTTGCCCGGCTTTATATTCGGTTCATAAATAATTGTATTTATAGGCAATAATGAGCTCAGTAAAACTAAGAAAAAGCTATCTCTACCGCCAAAACCAATAACTTTTTTAGGGCGTAAAGTCAAAACAAGAATCAAGGCTTCAAAAAAACGCCAGAGGCCCTCAAAAAGTAAATTTCGAGAAGCAAAACTTCTGCCTACAACCCGAAACCCTTCTTTCTCTATATAACTTTTAAGAAAACCGGAAGTAACGAAAAAACAAACATCATCCCCCCGCTTCCTTAGCTTCTTCCCTACGCTCAAAGCCGGAAAAACATGTCCCCCGCTCCGCTCACATACCAGTAATACTTTCATAATTTTACGAAGGATGAGGGACGACCGCTTCGCTAGGACGAAGGACGATTCTTCTCATTCCTTATCCTTCGTCCCTCATCTCTCGTCCTTCGTTAAAATTTTATCTATCCGCGATGCGTTAAAAAATAGGCCCAATAAAATATAATGGACTACTAAACTGCTTCCCCCATAACTCATAAACGGTAAAGGCAGGCCCTTGGTAGGAAAAAGCCCACAGCTTACTCCAATATTTATCACTACTTCCAGAAAAAAAATAAAAACAATACCCCGCAAAATTCCTTTCTTAAACACATCATCAACACTTTCAGCAATCTTAAACATCTTATGAAATATTAAAAAAAACAAGGAAATAAACCCTAAAGAACCCCATAAGCCAAACTCCTCAGCTATGATAGAAAAAATAAAATCAGTATGCGCCGCCGGTAAAAAAGATAATTTTTGCTGTCCGGCGCCAAATCCAAGCCCCCATAAACCGCCTGCTCCATAAGCAATTTGAGATTGAATTAACTGATAGCCGGCGCCTTGGGGGTCAAGAAAAGGATTAATATAAGCAATGATTCTTCTAAAACGGTAAGGATAAAACTTTATAAGAAAAAAAGAAACTGCTATACCAAACAAAATAACAAAAATAAGATGCTTTTTTCTCGCCTTAAAAAGAAAAAAAAGCAAAATTGTCCATATCACCCAAAAAACAGCTGTTCCTAAATCAGGCTGTCCAAGGAGTAGAACGCATATCAATCCTAAAATAAGGCCTAAAGGAAACAGCCCTGCCCTGATATTTATTATAGATTTTTTTTTTCTTCTGAAATAATCAGCGCAATAAAGCATAAAAGAAATCTTTAATATTTCTGAAGGCTGAATATTAAATCCTAAAAAACACAGCCACCTTTTTGCTCCTCCCGATTTCTTTCCTAAAACAACGGCTAAAATCAATAGGAAAATAGTGAAAATTAAAAATTCTTTATTATAACGTTTCAAAAATTCTAAATCTACGAATAAGGTTAAAAAAAATAGCCCTAACCCTATAACAAAGAATAACAATTGTTTTTTAAAAAAATAGGCCGGGTCAGAAGTTATGTTAAAAGCGTAAATACTTGATGATTCATAAATCATAAGAGCACCAAAAAGAGTCCAGCCCAAAACCACGGCAAATATAAACCTTCTTTCTTTTTTTAATACTTCTTGAGTCATTTTTAATGAGACTTGGGCTTTTCTCAAGTAGGCCTAACGAGAAGAAAAGCCCTTAGTCGAATTAAACCCTGAGTAATCTAAGGGTCTTATACAAGTTATCATTTTAAGGTATTTACTATTTCCATAAACCTACAGCCCCTTTGTTTATAATCAGTAAACATATCAAAACTAGCGCACATAGGCGAAAGAAGGACTGTATCTCCTTGGCAAGCCTCTTCAAAAGAAGCTTTAACCGCGCCTTCTAAAGAAGAAAAAATTTCCAGCCCTGCTTCCATATTAGAACCTAAGGCTTCTTTTATTTTAAAAGCAGCTTGGCCAATAAGATTTATCTTCTTTAAACAGCCGGAATAAGGGCTCAAACAAGAATAATCTAAACCTTTATCTTTGCCTCCGGCAATAAGGATAACCGGAGCTTTAATGTTTTTAAGGGCCCAAATAGTGGAAGAAGGGTTTGTGGCTTTTGAATCATTTATAAAAGTCACCCCCTTTAATTTACTTATAACCTGCAGGCGATGAGGAAGCCCCTTGAACTCTGAAAAAACTTTAAGGCAAACATCTTTATTCAAGCCGAATATAGCAGCTATTCTAGCTATACAGGAAAGATTTTCATTAGAAAACTCTTGAGAAAAATAAACTATTTGAGATTTTATGCTTTTCTCTATATCAGCGCGAAAAGCAATATTCTTATTTAACAAAGCCCAATCACAAACTTGCTGATTTTTAAATATATTCATTTTAGCTTTTAAATAATCTTTCAAATCAGCATAACGGTCTAAATGATCCGGTTCAATGTTAAGTAAAGCTGCCGCATACGGCCTAAATTCAAAGATTGTTTCTAACTGAAAAGAGCTAAGCTCCAGAACAACTAGGGAATTTTCATTAGTATTTAGAACAAAAGACGAAAAAGGTGTCCCTATATTACCGCCTAAAAAAACTCTTTCTTTGCTTTCTTGGAGAACCCTATGGGTGAGGTAAGAGGTAGTAGTTTTACCATTAGTCCCGGTTAAAGCAATAATTTTTGCTTTTGTTAGCCAAGAACAAAGTTCAATCTCTCCTACGCAAAGTATTTCAAATTCTTTAACATATTTGGAAACTAAAGAATTAAAAGTATCTACTCCCGGACTTAAAACAACTAACCGCGAATCTTTAATAAAATCTCGGCTATGCCCTCCAAACTCAAACTCTACGCCTCTTTTAGTAAATTCATCTATCAAAGAAGATTCAAAGCAATTTCTTTCTCGAACTTCACTAATTTTAACTTTCTTTTTCAAAGACAAAAGTAACCCGCAAAGCGAAACCCCGCTTATCCCCCACCCCATAACACAAATTATCCTAAAATCCTCAATATTCATCCTCTAATCCGCCTAACAATTCTCTATTAATCTGCGCGCCACTTATTCAAAAGCCGGTATGACTCAGCGCCCAATATCCACGCGTGTTCTGTCTTGGATTGTTTACGCAGAAACGTTCGTTTTTCCCCTGCGAGGAAAAACTTGCCTGACGAAGCCTTGGCGTAGTCAGGTTAAGCGTTTTAGGTACTTTTTTATGTGCCGAAGGCAAAAATCGCGTCTAGCGAACGAATTATTTACTGGCTTTCGAATAAATGGCGCCGTATGTTAAGATGCAACGCGCGTAATGCCAAACAAGTGTTTCCGCGTAAACACTCCGAGACAGGACCCGCGGATATATTGAGAACGAAACTTTAAATAGCCTGCTATCTCAATTTAAGCGTCAATAGCGCCAGGACTGCGCAAATTATGGAGACAATCCAAAAACGAATGATTATCTTCGGTTCCTTCCAGCCTAATATTTGAAAATGATGATGCAAGGGCGCGGCTTTAAATAAACGTTTGCCTCTTAATTTAACAGAAGATATCTGTAAGATAACACTTAAAGCCTCAGCTACAAACAACCCTCCGCTTACAAAAAGAAGAAACTCTTGTTTTATTAATAAAGCTATCGCGCCGATAACTCCGCCTAAGGCTAAAGCCCCTACATCCCCCATAAAAACATCAGCCGGATAAGAATTAAACCACAAAAAACCAAGGCCGGCGCCGATTCCTGAAAAACAAAGAATTGTCAGCTCACCCGCCTCCCCTATATGAGGAATAAAAAGATAATTAGCAAACTTTATATTACCGACAATATAACTTAAAAGGCCGAAAATTAGAAAATTGATAATCAAAGCCCCTATAGCTAAACCATCAAGGCCATCCGTAAAGTTAACCGCGTTAGAAGTTGCCACAACCATAACAGCCGCCCAAAAAATATAAAAATAGCCTAAATCTATGATGAATTTCTTCAAAAAGGGTATATTCCAGGTAGTAGAAAGATTTTTGTTAGCCGCGATTAATATCCCCAACGTTATGCCTACCGCGCACTGCCAGAATAATTTTTGACGGCGGTTTAAGCCTTTACCTGTTTTTATTTTTAAAAAATCGTCATAAAACCCTAATATGCCTAAAGCAATCATAACTATCATAACTAGCCAAACAAAATAATTATCCCATCTCACCCAAATAAGAGTGGATAAAAGCATAGAAAAAATAATTATTACCCCTCCCATGGTAGGGGTTCCTTTTTTTTCTCCATGAAGAGCTTCTAAACGAACATGGCCATACATATCAACTCTTTCTACCATTTTCAGCCTCTTAAGCCTTTTTAAAGTAAAATTCCACACTAACATTATAATAGCAAACGAAGTAACAAAAGCGCA
Organism: Candidatus Omnitrophota bacterium; assembly: GCA_043815445.1. Classification (GTDB taxonomy): domain Bacteria; phylum Omnitrophota; class Gorgyraeia; order Duberdicusellales; family 4484-171; genus JBDRIY01. Next base: position 6,099 of record JBDRIY010000023.1, on the reverse strand, counting down.
CCCGCTTCTAAAGGTAATATACTTAGTTACGTTAAAGATAAAGAAATATTTAGATAAGGGGTATAGTAGATGATAAATCATATATTAAATGTCTAAAAAATTTAAATCCGAAATGGTTCGACAGGCTCACCATCCTGAGCGTAGTCGAAGGACAAACCCGAATAACCAAAATTCAAATGACCGAAACGATATTTCCAGTTTTGAAAATTTAAACATTAGAATTTCGAATTTGTTTCGGATTTCGGATTTCGAGATTCGAATTTATTCATTTTTCGTGCTTCGAATTTTAAAACCATTATTTAAGATATTCTATAACTTTCTCCAACTCCATCGAACGTGAGCCTTTAAGAAAAATTAAATATTTTTTGTTTAAGCCGGCAGCTTGTTGTTTTCGATTTATAAAATCAGCAATAGCCTGATGAGTTTCAAAATGAAAAGCTTTTTTATGCCCTAATTCTTTAAGTTTATCTCTCAAGCATTGAGTGTGCTTGCCAAAACTAAGACAGTAATCAAAGTTTCCTTTAGCAATTTTAAAGGCTAGTTGTTTATGATAATAGGCGCTTTTTTCGCCTAATTCAAGCATATCTCCTATAACAGCAATCTTTCTAAAAGAATAATTCTTTAAGCTCTCTAAAGCCCTTTCAAAAGAATAAGGATTAGCATTGTAAGCATCATTTAGAATCAAAAAATTACCTATTTCACTCATTTGCATTCTCATCGGAGCAAAATTATAAAAATCATTCATCCTTTCTACTGATTCTTCTACCTTAATATCTAAAATCCGCGCCGCTGTAATTGCCGCTAGATAATTAGTAATAAACCCTTCAAGGTAAGAAGGGAGCCTTAATTTATACTTACCTTGGATAAGAAAGGTTAGAATCGTTTTCTCTTTTTTTACCAACCGGCTAAAAATATCGCTGTCCTTATTCCTGCCGAAAAAGTAAGTTTTTGCCGGCCCCTTAACTTTAGCAAGAAAAGAATCATCGCGATTTAAAACCGCTATCATCATCCGGTTGCTTTTAAAGATAGATGTCTTTTCTTCCAATATTCCTTTTAAATTCCCTAAACCCTCCAAGTGAACCGGCTTTATGAAAGTAATTACTCCTATGTCCGGCTTGCTGATTCGGCTCAAAAGTTCTATTTCACCTTTTGAGCTTGTGCCCAGCTCAAGAACTGCTATTCTTTCATCTTTAAGCGAAAAAATCGTTTTTACCAACCCTAAAAGGTTATTTTCTGTTTTTTTATTTTTTAAAACTTTGAAATGAGGCTCAAGCAAAAAACTAAGCATTTCTTTAGTCGTTGTTTTGCCTACAGAACCTGTAACAGCGCAGACAATAGGATTTTTCTTCTGCCTAATATAAACAGCAAGGGCTTCTAAAGAGCTGTAAGTATTATTAACGATAAAAAAAGGCGGTTTAGATTTTATATCTATATACTCCTGAGCAATAACAGCTCCCGCCCCCCTGCTAACAGCCTCCTGAATAAAATCACGGCCATCATAGTGTTTGCCCTTAATTGCCACAAAAGCTTCTCCTTTCTTAATAACGCGGGAATCAATAGAAAAGCCTTCTATAGGTTTAAAACGATTAAGGTTATATGCCTTAACAGGATTTAATAGTTCTTCTAGAGTTTTAAGGTTGGAGATTAACATAATTCTTACGTAAGGGCGGCAGATCTGCCGCCCTTACAATATTTATTATACCATGTATGTGATTCAACACATTGTGTTACGTGTTGCTGATTTTTAGCAGTTCCTTTATTACCCTACTATCTTTAAACGGAATCTTTCTGCCTTTGATTATCTGGCAATCCTCATGGCCCTTGCCGGCTACGACAAGACAAGTTTCAGGGCCATTTTCTTTCAGCATTTTAATTGCTTTTTTTATAGCTTCTTTTCTGTCTGCCGCAACAGCATAATTTTTTCCTAAAAATCCTTTTTCTATTTGAGAGCAAATTTTTAGAGGCTCTTCACTCCGTGGATTGTCAGAAGTAATAAATGTCCAATCAGCTATTTTGGAAGCAACTTTACCCATAATCAGGCGTTTCCCTTTATCCCGGTCTCCGCCGCAGCCAAAAACACAAATAATTCTCTCATAGCCAGACTGTCTGAGCGCGTCCAGCGCCTTTCCCAAAGCATCAGGAGTATGAGCATAATCAACAAATATATCCTTGCTGACGCGCTCAAGCCTTCCTTCGGGAGCTGTCCAACCGGATATAAGTTTCACTGCTTTGGACAAAGAAAATCCTAAAGAGATAACTACCCCCAAAGAGCCTAAAACATTCAAGATATTGTATCTCCCATAAAGCTTTGAAGCAACAGAATAATGCCTACCGGCGTAAACTAAATCAAAACAAGATCCTTGTTTATTAAACCTTATATTGTCAGCTTTAAAATCAGCTTTAGAAGTAATTCCATAAGACAATTTATTACTTAACTCTTTAAACAAAATCTTCCCCATTTTATCGTCAGTATTTATAAGCGCCGCAGCTTCTTCATTTCTGCTTCGCCCTTTGCGGCTTCGCGGAAATTCCATATCCAAAAATAGTTTCTTTTTCACATTAAAATAGCTGTTCATAGTCCGATGATAATCAAGGTGATCTTGGCTTAAATTAGTAAACACGCACCTTATAAATTCAATTCCCTCAATCCTTTTCTGGCTGATAGCATGGGAAGAAACCTCCATGATTATAAAATTACTGCCGGCATCCTTAGCCTTTTTTAAAATTTTACGCAAAGTTAAAAAATCCGGCGTAGTGTAATCGGCCTTGTATTCTTTCCGGCCTACAAGATAGCGGGCCGTGCTTATCAAAGACGGATTTTTACCCATTTTTTTAAGAAGGTAATAAATAAGAGACGCGGTTGTAGTTTTACCATTAGTTCCGGTTATAGCTATAAATTTTAAACCGCTCTCTTTAAATTCATAAAATAAATTAACAGCTTTTAAAAATTCCTTTTCTACATTTCTAACAAATATAAACGGCTTATACTTTATTATACTCTCAAGCATATCTTTATGTTTTATATCGCCTACAAAAACAACCGTTTTAGATTCAATACTCCTTAAAACAGAAAATATATCAAAATTTTTTCTTTCTCTAATAAAAAAAAGGCTTCCCTCTTTCACTAAACGGCTATCATCGTTTATATCTTTGATAATTAGATTATTTAACCTATTATCAAGCTTTAAATGAGGAAAAATTTTTGATATTTTCATTTAATTCATGCTTTGAATTATTTTTTGAGTTATTTCTTTAAAAATCGGCGCGGCAACAACCCCGCCAAAACGAGAAACTTTCGGCTCATCCACAGTAATTCCTATAACAAGCGGTGGGTTTGAATCAGCTAAAAATCCAATAAAGTTTGCCCTGTACCCATTAAGGGAGTAACGTTTTGTTTTCGGATCATATTTTTGGGCTGTTCCGGTTTTGCCTCCTATTTTTCTTTCTTTTATACCCGCGCGCTTTCCAGTGCCTTCTTCAACCACTTTTATAAGAATATTTTTCGCTCTTTGAGCCGCGGAAGAAGAAATCACTCTCTTTTTTTCAACCGCTATACTTTTGCAAAAACCTTGAGAACAAATATTCTCTACAAGATGAGGTTTGACTGAGTATCCTCCGTTAACAATAGCCGCGAAGGCCCCAACAAGCTGAATAAGATTCACCCCTATCTCTTGGCCGATAGGGATAATATATTCGGAAGTTTTCGACCAACTTGATAACGGCTTAAGGCTGCCCTTAGTTTCACCAGGCAAATCAATACCTGTTAATCGGCCAAAACCCAGCCGTTTTATATAATCATACAAGCAAGCAGGCCCTATAGCCTGAACAATCTTTCCTACGCCGATATTGCTTGATTTCATAAAAACTTCCTCAAAGCTAAGTTCTCCATAAGATTTCCAATCATGAAGAGTAGTCCCGGGAATTTTCAGCTTACCGTTTTCACAAAAAATTTTATCTTCATTCAAAAATTTATCTCCGCTTACCGCGGCCGCAAGAGTAACAGCCTTAAACACAGAGCCCGGCTCAAACATATCACATACCGCTCTATTTCTTATATTTTTTAAAGATTCTTCATTGAGCTCATTGGGATTAAAGCTCGGATAATCGACTAAAGCGATTATTCCTCCGCTTAAAGCATCCATTATCACAACGCTGCCGCTTTTAGCCTTAAATTTATTAATTGCTTCCTTAAGGTAATACTGAGCCCAATATTGTATTTGAGCATCAACAGTTAAGGCTATATCCGCTCCTCTATGAGGAGTTATTATCTGAGAAGAAAGAGCGACCTCCCGAGACATCGAATCTTGCATAACTCTAACCCATCCGTCCTTCCCGCTTAAATAACTATTATAAAATAACTCCAGGCCCTCTACCCCTTTATTGTCGATATCCACAAACCCCACAAAAGAAGAAGACAACTCGTCCTGAGGATAAAACCTTTTTTGCTCTCTGATGAACCCTATTCCTTTGAGCTTAAACGATTTTATTTTTTCTTTATCCTCAAGGCCAACCTTTCTTTTAATCCAAGCAAACCTTTTTTTCTTATTAAATTTATCAACTAAGCTTTCCTCTGACAAGCCTAAGTTTAAAGCAAGAATTTTTGCTGTCTCCAGCGGATTTTCAATTAATTTAGGGTCGGCAAAAATAGAATAGTAATTCAATCCCCTAGCAAGGATCCGGCCTTGACAATCAAAAATACTGCCTCTTTTCCCTTCAAGGCGCAAGAGCCGGTAATGTTGATTATCAGCAAGACTTTGGAAAAAACTGCTTTTGAAAACTTGAAGATAGAATATCTTTAAGGCAAGAATTATGAACAAAAAAACAAAAAAACAATAGACGCTGATTACCCGGCGATTGTATTTGATATTCACCTTTACCTACACAGATTGACACAGGTTTAATCACAGATGAGCACAAATATTTTTAAAATCCCAAATTCCAAACACCAAATTCCAAATAAATTCCAATAGTCAAATTCCAAACAAAAAATTCTTTGTTTTGGCCATTGAAGCCTTGGTAATTGGAATTTATTTGTTATTTGGAATTTGTGATTTGGAATTTCATTTTTATCTGTGACTATCTGTGCAAAATAAATTATAGCTACTCTACTGGCAATTGGCGGGTTTACTATTCCTTTGCTAAAGCTGTTGAAACAGGTACATGGCCTTTTAAAAAGCGCTTAAGCAGCATAGCCATTTTGTTGTTTACTTCCGGCTTAAAAGCGCTCACAATCTGCTTTTGCTCTTGAATGTCTAAAGCTAAAACTTTTGCTTTATCCACAGAGCCGAATCTTTGAACCTGCGCCCACTGATTGACCTTAGCGAGCGAAACTTCTTTAGCGAAATTATACATCAAACAATCTCTCTTATCAAGAAGTTCATTATGCCTGTAATAACTGCTGCTCAAATAATAGGCCTCAACATAAATCTGGATTTTTTGATGCAGGTATAAAAAAGCCGGAAAAAATATAAAAACCGGTAAAATAAAATGTAAAGATTTTTTCATATCAAGGCTCTTCATCACTTTTGCTCCTTAAAATAAATAAAACTAAAAAGTAAATTAAAAGACATTCTTGGTTTTATTTACTTTTTTTGCGCTACCCTTAATTTAGCTGAACGAGAGGCCCTATTTTCATGCTCTTCCGGTTCTGAAGGTATTAAAGGTTTTTTAGTGACAATATTTAATAAACCCCTGCAAGCATACTCACGAAATACATTTTTAACAATCCTATCTTCTAAAGAATGAAAAGAAATTATCCCTATTATTCCTCCTCTATTTAGAAGATCTATCGCCTTAACGCAGCTAGCTTCTAAAACTTCTAATTCCCTATTAACGGCAATCCGTAAAGCTTGGAATATTCTTGCTGCCGGATGAATCCTACTGTTGTGAGCCTTTGAGCCCAAAGCGCGTATGATAATATTTGCCAGCTGAGTAGTTGTAGATATGGGCAAATCTTTTCTTGCTTGGACTACCGCACGAGCAATTATTCTATGATAACGTTCTTCGCCAAACTTCCTAAAAATATTACCAAGCTCAACCTCGCTTAAATTATTAATAAGGTCATAAGCAGAAAGAAAAAAATCCTCATCCATACGCATG
>JBDRIY010000022.1:0-6276 GCA_043815445.1 Candidatus Omnitrophota bacterium | reverse complement strand
GTAATGCAGGGTATTCCGCACATACTTGCCGTACTTCTTATTGGCTTCATATCAGACCTGCCTTTTTTGCCTGAAGGAGTATTGATAATAAGTTTTATCTCTTCTTTATTAATTAAGTTTAAAATTCTTTTATCGCCTTCGCTAATTTTTCCGACAAACTCCGCTTTTATATTGTTAGAATTAAAAACTTTATGTGTTCCTTTTGTAGCAATAATCTCAAAGTTCATATCATAAAGCTTTTTAGCTACAAAAACAATATTCCTTTTGTCAGAATTCTTAACGCTTATAAATACTTTTCCTTTTAAAGGCAATTTTGTGCCTGCCGCTATTTGAGATTTATAAAACGCCTTGCCAAAGGAACTATCTATGCCCATAACTTCCCCTGTTGATTTCATCTCCGGGCCAAGTATTATATCTACTCCCGAAAATCTGGAAAAAGGTAAAACTGATTCTTTCACCGATATGTGCTTCATTTGCTTTTCTTTTGTTAATCCCAGTTCAGCTAATTTCTTACCAACCATAACTGCCGCCGCGGCCTTAGCCAAAGGCACTCCTGTTGCCTTGCTGACAAAGGGCACAGTTCGTGATGCCCTGGGATTAACTTCCAAAACATAAACAACATCGTTCTTAACCGCGAACTGTATATTTAGAAGCCCTTTAACCTTTAACTTTTTTGAAATAACATAAGTATATTTTTTTATCAATTCAATAACATCGTCTCCTAAAGTGTGTGGAGGAAGTGCACAGGCTGAATCTCCGGAATGTATACCAGCCTCTTCAATATGCTCCATAATTCCTCCGATAAAAGTAGTTTCCCCGTCTGAGATAGCATCAACATCAGCTTCTATAGCATCCTCAAGAAATTTATCAATTAAAACCGGTTTTTCCGGAGAAACTTCCCTAGCTTCATCTATGAACTCTTTAAGCGAGTTATGATCATAGATAATTCTCATCGCCCGCCCGCCCAATACATAAGAAGGCCGGACTAATATAGGGTAACCAATTTTTTTCGCTATTATAAAAGCTTCTTCTTTAGAATACGCCGAACCATTAGACGGCTGGTTAATTTCTAACTCCTTTAATATTTTAGCGAATTTTTCTCTGTCTTCAGCCCAATCAATAGATTCTACGGATGTCCCTATAATAGGAGCTCCTTCTTTTTCTAAACGGTGAACAAAGTTAAGCGGAGTTTGGCCGCCAAATTGAACTATCACGCCTTGGGGTTTTTCTTTATCAATAATATTCATTACGTCTTCAAAAGTAAGCGGTTCAAAGTATAATTTATCCGAAGTATCATAATCAGTAGAAACTGTTTCAGGGTTAGAATTAATCATAATTGTTTCATAGCCTAAATCTTTTAAAGCAAAAGAAGCATGGCAGCAGCAATAATCAAATTCTATTCCTTGTCCTATTCTATTAGGCCCGCCGCCTAAAATTACTATTTTTTTCTTTTCTGAAACTCTTGCTTCATCTTCCTGCTCGTATGTAGAATAATAATAAGGAGTATAAGCTTCAAACTCTGCCGCGCAGGTATCTACAAGCTTAAAAACAGCTTTGATACCTTTGCTTTTTCTATATTTCCTAACTGATATCTCCGAACTTCCGGTTAATTCCGCGATTTGAGAATCGCTAAATCCGTATTGTTTTGCCTGTTTTAATAATTCCGGATTCAAGATGCAGGCTTTAGGCTTCAGGCTTGAAGCTTGCAGCTTGCAGCCTGCAGCTATAATTTCTCTCTCCAGTTCAACTATTTGAGAAATATTATCAATAAACCAGGGATCGATTCCTGTGAGCTCGCGCACTTCTTCTAAAGAATATCCTTTTTGCAGGGCGTATTTAACATAAAATATTCGGGAAGCATTAGGCTCCTTGAGGCGTTGTTTAATTTTTTCATCGGAAATCTTATTGTAGTCAAGTTTATTATCTAATCCGCTGTGCCCGATTTCTAACCCCCGCAAACCTTTTTGCAAAGCTTCTTTGAATGTCCTGCCGATAGCCATAGTCTCACCTACCGATTTCATAGAAATTCCTAAAATATCTTTGGCTTCAGGAAACTTTTCAAAGGTAAACCGGGGAATTTTTACCACGCAATAATCTATTGCCGGCTCAAAACAAGCTAGAGTTTCTCGAGTTATATCATTTCTAATCTCATCCAAAGTATAGCCAACCGCTAGTTTCGCGGCAAACTTAGCAATAGGAAAGCCGGTTGCTTTAGAGGCAAGGGCTGAAGAACGAGACACTCGGGGATTCATCTCTATTACCACCATTCTTCCGGTTTTAGGGTCAACCGCGAATTGAATATTTGAGCCGCCGGTTTCAACTCCTACCGCCCGTATTATTTTAATAGCTGCGTTTCTCATCTTCTGATATTCTTTATCGCTAAGCGTCTGAGCCGGAGCCACAGTAATTGAATCCCCGGTATGAACGCCCATAGGATCAAAATTCTCAATAGAACAAACGATCACTACATTATCGTTTTTATCGCGCATAACTTCAAGCTCATACTCTTTCCAGCCTACGATTGATTCTTCAATCAAAATTTCGCTGTTCATACTGCTTTTCAGCCCTAAGCCGGCTATTTGTTCGAACTCTTCTTCTGTTGACGCGATTCCTCCTCCGGTTCCGCCTAAAGTAAAACTCGGCCTTATAATTAAAGGCAAACCTATTCTTTTTAAAACTTTTTTTGCTTCTTCTAAACTATAAGCTAAAGCGCTTTTAGGCAAGCCAAGCCCGGCTTCCATTATTATTCTTTTAAAATATTCTCTATTTTCAGCCCTTTTTATAGTATCATAATTAGCTCCGATCATCTCTACATTGTAAGCGTCTAATACGCCTCTTTCAGCAAGCTTCATAGCTGTATTTAACCCCGTCTGTCCCCCTAAAGTTGGAAGAAGAGCGTCCGGCCTTTCTTTGGCAATAATTTTTTCCAGAACTTGTAAAGTTATCGGCTCAATATAAGTAATATCGGCTATTTTAGGGTCAGTCATAATAGTGGCCGGATTTGAATTTATCAAAACAATTTCAAAGCCTTCTTCTTTCAGAGCCTTGCAAGCTTGGGTTCCTGAATAATCAAACTCACAAGCCTGGCTGATTATAATCGGGCCTGAGCCAATAATTAAAATTTTCTTGATATCCGTTCTCTTAGGCATAATTATCCATTATTTTAATGAACTCATTAAATAAATACCGTGCGTCATGCGGGCCTGGCGAACTTTCAGGGTGAAACTGCGCGGAAAATATCGGCATTTTTTTATGACGCATCCCTTCAAGAGTATTATCATTTAAATTAATATGCGTAATTTCAATATCTTTTTTGTCTAAAGAATCAATATCCAGGCAAAAACCATGATTTTGAGCTGTGATTAAAACTTTTCCGGTTTTCAAATCTTTTACCGGATGGTTTCCTCCATGATGCCCGAATTTCAACTTATAAGTTTTGCCTCCTAAAGCTAAGCCTAAAATCTGATGCCCTAAGCAAATTCCAAACAAAGGTTTTTTTCCTAACAACGCTTTTACCGTTTCAATAACATATGAAACCGCGGCCGGGTCTCCCGGGCCGTTAGAAATTAATATTCCATCTGGCCGTAAATTCAAAATTTCTTGAGGCTTAGTTTTTGCCGGAACAACTATTACCTCGCACTTTTGATTAACTAACTCCCTTAAAATATTAAACTTAACTCCGCAGTCAATAACTACGACTCTAAATTTTCCGCTTTTATCCGAATACCAATATTTATTAGCGGAAACTTCTTTAACTAAATCTCTGCCAATAAGCCCTGTTGAAGCTTTGGCCTTTTTAACTAATTTTTCATCGCTCAAATCTTCAGTAGAAATAACCGCTTTCATCGCCCCCTGTAAACGTATGTGGCGGGTAAGAGCTCGCGTATCTACCCCTTCAACTCCTAAAATATTATGTTTTTTAAAATAATCCCTCAGGCTTTTTTGCGACCGCCAATTGCTGGCAATACGGCTGTATTCTTTAACGATAAAAGCCTCTATAAACGGCCGCTTTGATTCAGCATCTTCAGAATTTACGCCATAATTTCCAATAAGCGGGTAAGTCATAACAACTATCTGGCCTTTATAAGAAGGGTCAGTAATGATCTCCTGATACCCGGCCATGCTGGTATTAAAAACTACTTCGCCGGTTCTTTCGCCGTAAGCGCCAAAAGAATAGCCTTGGAAGATCTTACCGTCTTCCAAAGCTATCTTTACTTTTTTACTTTCGTTATATGTCATTTCTTATGTTTAGCTTCTTCAGCGCTATGCTCTTCACATTCCCACACCGGATATTTTTGAGGAAATTTACACTCTTTTTCTTTTGCGCAATTAACGCACAACCCTTTCTCTACCATAGACTCCTCCTTCTATCACTTCCTCAGCCTCTTTGCGATATGCATCCATAACATAGGGTATTCCGCTTACTTTAGCTGCTTCTTCACTAAGGCTCATCAGGTCATTTCTTGAAATTGTATTCAGCCCAAAGTTTCTGCTTCCGGCCATTAATTGCTGTAAACCCACTCTTATCTTTTGGGCAAAACAATAAATTCCTACAGCGCCTAAAGGAATATCTTTCATATCTTTGCCGTATTTATCTACCAGCTCCTCATAGCAGACAAAAATTTCCTCGGCTGTAGCGCCGTGTTCAGAAACTGTCTTAGGCAAATTATTATTCTTAATCCACTCTCCAATGTTCTTTCCTACCATTCCCGGAATCATAAGCGCCCGGCCCATACAAACCGCCTTCACATAAGGCGAGCCCATAGCCAATACTTTAAATATATGATCTTCAGTAGAAAATCCTCCGGCAATGGCAATATCAGGAACTTTCATCCCTTTTTTAGCTAATTTCTCACAAATCTCATAAGTCATTGCCTGCAGATAAAAAGTAGGCACGCCCCACTCTTCCATCATCCTCCAGGGGCTCATACCTGTGCCTCCGGGAGCTCCGTCTATTGTAAGTAAATCAATATTAGCTATGGAAGAATATTTAATAGCCATAGCTAACTCTCTCATTGGATAAGCGCCGGTTTTTAAAGTTATACGCTTAAAGCCTAAATCTCTTAAACGCTTAATCTCGGCAAAAAAATCTTCTTCAGTAACAAAGCCTAAGCGGGAATGACGTTCAAATTCTTTGATCTCTCCCACTTTATAAGCTTCCTGAACTGAATGAACAGTTGGGTCCGGAGTAACTATATAACCGCGGTTTTTAAGCTCCAGAGCTCTTTCTATACTCTTAACTTTAATCTCGCCACCAATGCATTTGGCTCCCTGGCCCCACTTTAACTCTATAGTTTCAAGGTTATGTTTTTTTCTCACGTATTCAGCAACCCCTAAGCGAGTATCCTCTACGTTCATTTGAACCAATATTTCGCCATAACCTTCATGAAATCTTTTGTATGTTTCAATTCTACGGTCCATATCCGGAGCATTAATGATTTTTCCTTTAGAATCTAACTCAAGCTTGGGATCAATTCCGCAGACATTTTCTCCGCAAACCAGAGTAATCCCTGAAATAGCCGCGCCTACCGCGAAATGCTCCCAGTTTTTTCTGGCTATTTCAGTAGAACCCAATGCGCCGGTAAAAATAGGGATTTTTAGCTTAACTTTTTTCTCCCAGCCATATTCTATTTCAGTATTTACGCTGGGAAAAGTAGCTGTATCCGGGCCAGCCTTAATCCCTTCAGGAAGGCCCTTAGCACCCATAGCATAACCTTGGATATTCAAATGTGAATAGTCTAAAGGGTAATCTTTGTCGCCTCCGGCTGTTATATCTCCGAAAGGCCCTGGGTATATAACTTCCCGGCCTCTAAACGAAGATTTAAACACCTCACAATTCCCTCTACAGCCATCAACGCAGCGTGAACATAATCCTGAACCCGGAACAATACTCTTAGAACGATTAAACGTACCTGTCGCGTCATTACCATTTGGCCTCTGCAAGTTCATAGCGCTTTACCTCCTTTCAATGAGACTTAGCTTTTTTCTTTGAAAAAAGCTCTAGTCGAATTAATCCCGCTGAGCGTTGAGGGAAATATCGTAGAGATTTTCATCAACATCTCTTGCGAAGCGGGACAATACTTGTACTTTGCTTTTCAAATACTCCCTTTATACCTCCTACCTCCTCAAAACCTTTCTCCCATAACTCTTAGAACTTTTAAAACTATCTACGTCAATATTTAACTTTCTAATTTTAGTATGAAGAGTATTACGGTTTATTCCTAAAATCTTTGCTGTTTCTAACTGATTCCCTTCTGTTTTTTTGAGAATCTTTTC
>JBDRIY010000021.1:0-2721 GCA_043815445.1 Candidatus Omnitrophota bacterium | reverse complement strand
GCGGATGTTTTCCGGCAGGTCGGATTGTTTCTCCCAGATGGCGAATACAGGAGCGTTCTTCCACTTACGAGCTATCGCCTTGGTGATTCGGGCTACGGCCCGGGGGGGCATTCCCTTGCCAGCTTGAGGGTTGCGAGATTCGTTGCGAGCTTGCCATTCCGCTATCTGCCCCCGCGGCCCCTGCAGCAATCGCTTTTTTGATTTTAGCGAAAATATTTTTTATTACCGCGTCTGTTTCCAAAAAAGAAGAACATTCTATTTTAAATTGAGCGGATTCCATATCATTTAACCATATGCGATTCAATATACTCCCTAAGTTCGGTTTGATTTTTCTCTTCCTGAAAAAGTAAAGATAAGCCGTAATAATTAACCGCCGCCTTTTTTATCCAAACGACTTCGGCTTTTACCCTCATCATAGGGACTTTATCCCCAAAAAAGAACAGCCTTAACCTCAATATCTCTTCCTCCTGAAACTCCGTTTCTGACTCAAAATACAGGCCGCCCAAACTGATATTGCCGGCAAAGCATTTAGCGGTTTTGGACTTATCCTGGGAATCAATCCTTAACAGCACCGACCGGCTGTAATCACGGCTTAAATCCAACCGGCCTAATTCTCTACGTTCCGCGGACTCACCGGGTATCCACGGCTTATCACTCTCTTGAGAAGACAATGATCTACCCATAATCTTTCTTTTAACAAGCGCGTCTTTTAAGGCCTCTATAATTTTCCTGAGTTCCGCGCATTCTTGTTCTTTTTGCAAATTACTCTGTTCTTTTTCTTCAATAACAGCTTCCTTTCGCGTTAAGACTTCATTTTTTTGCTCTAATTCTAACTGCAAAGATTCAAATGAACTATTAAGCCGGTTATAATCTTTTTCTTTTTGTACCTGAGCCTGCTCTATGGCACGACGGATAATCTCTTCCTGATTAAGGCGTTCTTCTTTTTCCCGCAATTGTGACTTAACCTTTGCCAATTCATTATCAAATTGAGTTTTCCATTTATTTTTCAGATAGCGGATAATTAAAACTCCCAAACCTGAAAATAAAGCCAACCCCGCCAGTAAAAATATCCATCCGGAAACGCCTCTATTTTTAGCGGAGGAAACTGCCGGTAAAGAAATTTTTGTTTCCGGCAGGAGATTTTCCTTAACAGGATTCTTTACCCCGTTAGAGATATTCCTGCTGTCCACCGGAACAACAGACACCTCCTCTGGCACTTCATCTTTGACAGAGGCGGCCTTTGGTAAACTACCTTTATCTACTGTCATTTGCGAAGTATCCAATACCTCTAACTTAATCTCTTGCATAGATGTATCTTCTATCCGCGTTAATGCTTTATCCATTTCTTCAAGTCTTTTAATTATTTCCGCCTTCTCATCCTGAGTAATAATTTCCTGGGCATTCGCCTGAGCAGCAAATACAAATAAGAATAATAAAACTATAAATAATCTCATGGCCTTTTCACCAAATCTTTTTCTTTAAATTCCCGTTCCTTCCATTCAGGTAAAACAGCGCAGGCCGCGGCTTTTTCTTCCAATCTTTGAACCTCAGCTTTACCGATGAATTCGGAACCGCGGTAAACCGCTAAAACATCACCTAAATCCAGGCCGTTGGCACGGCCTAAATTTACCAGAATAAAGCGGTATTCTTCATTCACATCTAAAACTTCTCCGTTTAATAATGGGTTGGAAGTAACAACTATTTTTTCCAGTTCAATAACTTCCGATTTTCGGGAAAAATTCTGTAATCTTTCCTCTAAGTTTCTTTTTTCCGTTAAGGTTATTAGTAATTTGGATTCGGTTCCACGCCGGGCAGAAATCTCTTTTTCCAGTTTATTTAACGCAAGGGTTATCTGCCGGTTTTTCTCCTTAAGCTCTTTCTCTATTTTCCGTTTAGCAACAACCGTTTCTCTTAACTCTCTTTCCACTCTGGATTTCTCTTTAAAGGTTTGGGACAATTGTCCCTCTGTAAATATCCTTAATGACTTTTCCTGCTCTTTGAAAATATAAAACAGATTAGTAGTTATCAGCAGAAAAGTTATAACCACTGTTGCCAAAAACTTAGGCCTGACCCGCGAAATTAATTTTGAAATCACTTTAGAAATCACCTTCATTTTTCATCTAACCGGATTGGATAAATAAGATACGCCGCTAATTCTTCTACCCGATTTTTATACCGGTGATAAAAAGGAAGCATACTTTGATATTCCCTTACTTTTTGGATATCTTTTATTTCCGTGACCTGAAAACTGTTGGGAAGTTTTTCTTTAACATTGTGAGAGGCGCCGATAAATAGAATCGCTTTTTCGCTGTGTCTTAAAGTAGCGTCCATTGTCTTAACGATAAACTCATCTCTTTTCTTTAACAAACTCCTTTTAGCGAATTTATATTTAATAAAGGCGGCCAGTTTCTGAATAACGGATTTCGCCTGGGTTATGGCAACCAGGTAATCGCGCTCCCGCTTAAGAAGCTGGAAATCTTCGGTTTTGATTAAAACCGCTCCCCGCTTCAGGAGATTTGAAATCAATTCATAATTTTTACTTCCCTGTTTTACGCCTTCTTCCACAATTTTTTCGCCTATTTCATCCTCCGCGACCATTCCATCCTGATAAATTTTTACGCCGGACACATCCTGAGTATCAAAATAATCCAATATGGCCTGCCAAAATCCTTCAACTGTTTTCTGGTGTTCATCCCAAACTTCCTGCCCTAAATCATCAAT
>JBDRIY010000020.1:0-3490 GCA_043815445.1 Candidatus Omnitrophota bacterium | reverse complement strand
TATTTTCTTTTTACCAAATAAAATATATATATGCCAAGAGGGAAACGATTAAACGTTATCGGAGGAGTATATCATTTATTTACGAGAGGAATAGAACGTAAAGAAATATTTAAAGACGATACCGACCGAGAAGAATTCTTAACCCGTTTCGAAGATGCTTTAGATAAAACAAAATCAGTTTGTTACGCCTGGGTATTGATGCCTAACCACATTCATCTTATGATTCGTACAGGGAAAGGAAGCTTGAGTGATATAGCCAGGCGCATTCTTACCGGATATGCTATATATTTTAATGCTAGATATAAACGTAGAGGCTATCTCTATCAGAATAGGTATAAATCTATTCTTTGTCAGGAAGACATTTATTTTGAAGAATTAGTAAGATATATACATTTAAATCCTTTAAAAGCGAAAATAGTAGCAACAACTGGTCAATTAGATAAATACGCATGGAGTGGGCACGCTGTGTTAGTAGGAAATAAACAGTATGCTTGGCAGGATAGAGATGAAGTATTATTATATTTTGGTAAACGAAAAAAAGAAGCAATAAACCGCTATCAAGAATTCATTAAGGATGGAATGATTAAAAAAGATAAGATTGATTTTCTTGGTGGAGGATTAGTAAGGAGCGTTGGAGGTTGGAGTAATCTCGTAGGTATGAAGCGTAAAAAAGAGTACTGGCGAGGAGATGAGAGAATCCTAGGAGATGATGCTTTTGTTAATCGTATATTAAAAGAGACAGAAGAGAGCTTAGACCAAAGAGATAAACTGATAAGAGAAGGTTGGGATTTAAGCAGAATAGCAAAAAGAACCTGTGAGATATTAAATCTTGAATTAACATCAATAAAGAGAAGGGGAAAGAATAATTTAATATCAGAGGCCAGAGCCTTAATTAGTTATTGGGCTTGCCGTGAATTAGGGATTAGCGGTAAAGACGCAGCGGAGTTTCTAGGTGTTTCTAATCCAGCGGTATCCAAGAATATAACTAAAGGAGAAAAGATAGCAGAGGAGAAGGACTATAAGTTAATAAGTTAACTCCGTCCCCTATTTCACACAAAAATAGGGAAAGTTTCAAAAAAAATCCCTCCCCCTAAAAAGGGAGAGGGCCCGTGGCTTTGAGTTCCTAAAGGAACCCTATTAAATAATACCATTTTTTTGAGGTAAGAATAAGGGCAAACAGGGAGATTTATGGAAGCGTTTTCATTTGGTATTTGCTTTCGCTTATAAAATATGGTATATTTTGGTTTTACAATTTATATTGATTATAAATAATAAAGGATACAGCAATGATTTCTAAAACTCAGCTAAGTAAAGAATTGAAAACAATTGTTTCGGATGTTTCTTGCGTTGCCGGTTCTTCTATTCAAAATTCTACGGATTTAGAAAAAGATTTAGGGATTGATTCTTTTAACGCCGCGGAAATTCTGGTCGCGGTTGAACAGAAATATAAGGTAACGATAGATCCGGCAGAAGTATTTAGTTTACGGTATTTTCGTCAAGTAGTCGAGTTAGTGGACGCTTATGTTAACAAGTAATTAAATAAATGAAAGAAGTTATTTTTCTTACGGGAAGCACAGGGTTTTTAGGGGCATACCTTCTCCGCCAGCTATTATGCGGGCATAATAACGAGATAAAACAGATAATTGCTTTTAGTCGGGGGAAGACCCAGAAGGAAGCGGAACGGCGCGTCCATCAGGCGTTATGGGGCCTTCTGCCGGTAAGGCAAAGGCGGGGCATTATTTCTTTGTTAAAGGTTGTCCGGGGCGACATTACCAAAGATAATTTAGGGTTGTCGAAAAACGTTTATAATCAATTAACGAAGAAAGTTACAATTATTTATCATGGCGCGGCGCTGTGTGTTTTTAAAATGCCCCTGCCGATTATTCGCAAAGTGAACGTTGATGGAACGCGGAACGTTTTAGATTTCGCGGTGCTTTGTCAGAAAAGAGGGAAATTAAAAAGTGTTCATCATATTAGCACTGTGGCAATTGGAGGAAATAAACAGGGTATTCTTTATGAAAATGATTTAAGTTTGGGCCAGAAGTTTAATAACACTTATGAACAGACTAAATTTGAAGCGGAAAAATTGGTGAGAAGATATCGAAAAAAAGGGCTGCCGGTTAGTATTTACCGCCCGGCGATTATTACCGGAGATACAGCTACTGGCCATACGAGTAATTTCAGGGTGTTTTATCAGCCTTTGCATTTATTTTTTCATGAGTTATTTAAAGAAATTCCCGGCGACAAAAATACGCGGTATTCATTATGTCCGGTAGATTCTACGGCCGCCGCGATAATCCGGATTTCTTTGCATAAAAATAGTTTGCGTAAAGATACATATCATATTACCAATCCCCATGAAGTTACTTTCGGGCTATTTTTAGGCACCGCCAGCCGGTATTTTAGATTTCGTAAGCCTAAAATTGTTTCAAAAAAAAGTTTTTCTTCAAAAACAATTACCCCTTTACAAATGAGATTGATTCAGACCTATATCCCCTATTTTAATTATAAACTGCGTTTTGACAGCACTAACGCTCAAGAA
The DNA here is from genome assembly GCA_043815445.1 of Candidatus Omnitrophota bacterium. Lineage (GTDB taxonomy): Bacteria > Omnitrophota > Gorgyraeia > Duberdicusellales > 4484-171 > JBDRIY01. Next base: position 948 of record JBDRIY010000020.1, on the reverse strand, counting down.
ATACTCAGTAAGACAAGTTTTAAATGGCCGGTGATTGATAAACCGTTTTTAGAAAAACAGTTTAAATTTTGTGTCCAAAGCGGGTTTCTTGGAAAAAAAAGGAAAAAATGAATCTTGTGCGGTTTTTGGAAAAAGCGGCATCGGATTCTCTTGATCATCCGGCGATAATAGAAGAAAATACAAAAATTACCTACCGCCAATTTTGGCACCGAGTTGATATCTTAGCCAAATCCTTTCGGGATATCGGTATAAAAGAGGGCGATAGGATCGCGATTGCGCTTCCTAACTGCCCGGAATACATTTACGCTTTTTTTGCCGCCCTTAAAATCAACGCTATAGCTGTCCCTTTAAAACAAGCAATGACCGCTTATGAGTTAAAAACAATCTTAAAAGATTGCCGTCCGGCCTTGTTTATTACCGACAATAAATTTTTACGGCGGAGACTTCCCTTTGACCCGGACGTGGGCGTGGGGAAAATTATAATTTGCAGTAAACGTATTAATCGGCAGGCTTCCTTTAAAACGGCAATTAAAATTGAGGATTTATTTAAGACTACGTCCCGGTTGGGAACAACTTTTCCTTCCGACGATAATACGGTAGCCAGTATAAACTATACTTATCGAGGCTATGGGTATCCGTTAGGGGCAATGTTAACGCATGGGAATTATAGATATGGAATCGCAACATACATTGGTACAACAGGAATCTCTTCGGGGATGAATGTGCTTTTGGGGTTGCCAATTTTTCATATTTATCCGCTTATAGGGTGTATTATGGCGCCTATTTTTAAATGTTGTCCGATTGTAATAATAAAACAAATAAACTTCAAAGATATTATAAAAATTATTGATTCTTTCAAAATTAATGTGCTTACGTTAATTCCTACCTTTTATTTAGGGTTATTGAAAACATATAAAAAAGATTATAATAAGTTAGGCAGTGTTCAAC